>NZ_JBYLER010000002.1:0-72682 GCF_057747955.1 Arthrobacter sp. SDR-2R | reverse complement strand
CGGACAAAGAACAATGGATGAAATGCAGCACCGAACCGAGGAAACGTAGGCAATGGGCCAGTGGACTGAAGACATGAACAAGACCGGGGCCCGCACGTCCCTGCCGTTCCCAAAGATGCTGACCATGGACGACGTCCAGGAGATCCTGAACCTCGGTAAACCGATGGTCTATGCGCTCGTGCGAAGTGGAGAAATACGGGCCGCGAAATTTGGGCCCCGCGGCATCTGACGCGTTCGGGAGGATGACCTGGCCGCGTATATTGATGCCGCTTACGAGAAGACAGCGGAGCAGATTGCCTCGGGCCAGCTCCCCGAGGGGGACGTTCCCGCGGACGACTGACCCGTGATCGTTTGGAGACAGGGAAGGCCGGCACCTATGACAGGTGGCCGGCCTTCTTCGTCGCGGTCTTAAGGGCTTCTTGTAGCCCCTTTTGCTGCGGTTGGTGCCATTGCTTGGATCACGCGGGCCTGCGGAAGTTGGTGGTGATCAGCGCCGCCCTGCAGCTTGTGGTTGTCACCGCCCTGTACCGGCCCGGGAAGCCCCCCTGTGCCTTAGAAGCCAACCCAGCGGAGTGGTTCCGTCGTGTTCATGGATGCATCGCTGTGTGGTCCTGTGTCGTCCCTGCTGAAGAAAACCCGAGCGCTCCTTCAGGTGCGTCGGCAGCACAGGTCCTGGACCATGGGGAAGGCTGCCGCTGGTGCGTTGATGACCTTCGAGGCTGTGCACATTCGCCGGCACCCGGCGGTGACGTTCGTGTTTGGTGAGCTGGCGTCTGTGTGCAGCCGGTCAGGTGGGTCGTGCACATGTGTGCGGGAAAAGCCCGAAGGATTCTCAATAGGGATTGTCAAGGGAAGTCCCTGCTTTTCCACGGTGGCGCTTGGCTCTCTGGTGACGTTCCAGCTGTCCACGGCTGGGGGCAATTCGGGTTATCCACGGCTGGTTTTTCTGGGAGCCGTTGAGGAAGCTCCCTCGGCAGCGGTAGCGGTGGATAACCCGTTAAGAATTGTCCCCGGTTGTGGGCAGCGGCACGAACGCCGGACTACTTCGCAGCTTTGAGTCCTTACGATTGAACGACGGTGACCTTCTCGACAGACAGAAGCCTGGCGTAGTTCAAACACATGCTCAGACTTTCGTTGGCGGGAACGCGTGCGCCGTCCAAGACGATGCGCTTTCCTTCGGAGATGGAAGCCTTGTCAGGCAGAACGATTGATTCCCCGTCGAAGTTTGTTCCTTCCGGGAAGATCAGGGTCCAGTCATCGCCGTCATTCGCTTCCACAGTGATGCAGCCAGCCCCATCCTTTGTCAGAGTTCCCGCGACCTGGTCTGCCACTCGCGGGGCAGATGATGGTCCGGAATGGACTATGGCCTTCGAGCCCCCGTCGCTTAGGAGTAGCTCTGTTGGCAGTTCCTGCTGCTGCGAGGTTGACGGCGATCCGGTAGTCGCCCTTTCCTCTGCTGCGCAGGACGTTAGTGCCATGGCAATGCAGGCAACGATGCCAAAAGTAGACCGGTGCTTCATATCTGTCCCCAATCAGAAAGTGATGCGTTGAACCAGCCTAAGCTGCTTCAAGGAAGCGCGGCAGCGACTATCGTTTCTGGGATCAAATTGATACTCGCATCGGCCTATCGCACTGACATCTGGAGTTTAAAGTGCCGAAGCGGTGGGGTGTTGGTAGAGGGTGTTGTCGCGGAGCATGGCCCAGAGGACGTTGAGGCGTCGCCTGGCGAGAGATAGGACCGCTTGCTTGTGGTTCTTGCCTTCGTGGCGTTTGCGTTGGTAGTAGCTTCGGCTTTGGGGGCAGTATCGTGCTGCGGATTGGGCTGCAAGGTAGAAGGCGTTAAGTAATTGGCGGTCGTAGCGTTTGGGTCGGTGGAAGTTGCCGCTGATGCGCCCGGAGTCGCGGGGGACTGGTGCGAGGCCGGCGACGCCGGCGAGGCGAGCTGCGCTGTCGTATGCAGTGATGCCGCCGCCGGTAGCAGCGAGGAATTCGGACGCAAGGAGCGTGCCGAAGCCCGGCATGCTGAGGAGGATCTCGGCCTGCCGATGTTGGCGGAACCTGTTCTCAATCTGCTTTTCGATCTCTGCGACTTGCTCGTGAAGGTCCAGAACCGTGCGAGAAAGAGCGGCAACCAGGTCAGCGCCAACTTCTTGGGCCTGCACTGTGGTGCGCTGTGCGTGGGCGGCAGCGACGGCCTTAGCTGCGATGGTCTTTGCGTTGTAGCATCCTTGGTTGCGCAGCCAGGCTGCAACGCGGGCTTCGCCTGCCCGGCGGATCCCGGCCGGGGTCGTGTACTTCGTGAGGAGCACTACCGCGGCCTTGACCATGGCGTAGTCGAAGGCTGCTTCCAAAGCGGGAAAGTATTCGAGCAGGACTGCGCAGAGCCGGTTGATGGCGCGGGTCCGGTCACAGACCAGGTCAGTGCGGCGGGAGATGAGTAGCCGCAGGTCGGTGCTGATTTGGTCGCTACTGCGGATGGGGTGGAGGTCCCTGCGCATTCGTGCCTGGTCGGCGATGATGGCCGCGTCTTTGGCGTCTGATTTTCCGTCTCCGCGGTAGGTGCGGGCTGCGTGGTAGATGGATCGTCCTGGGATGTAGACCAGGGTCTGGGTGTGGGCTTCGAGCACGCCGATGAGGAGCGCGGCTCCGCCGCGGTTAAGGTCAGTCGCCCAGAGCACTTCACGCCCCACGGCGAGGGCCCGAACGTCGGTGATCAGTTCAGTGAGTTCAGCTTCGTCATTGGCTACTCTGCGCGACAGCAGCCGGTTTCCTTCGTCGTCGATAAGTACGCAGTGGTGATGAGCTTTTCCGGCGTCGATGCCGGCCCAGAGTTCAGGCATATGTCCCTCCATCGCGTTGTCCAGTTATGGGCCCAAGCAGATGGCCACGCCGTCGTGTCCTTACATGGCGATCTGGTCGCTTCTCTCAATTAGCGGTCGAGCCATCGCGGGATGCCGGGCGGCCAATCCTTCGGAGCCGTCACGCAATGTCCGGCCATTTAGCTTTTAGCCATACCCGGCATCCCTGGGTTGGTCGAGAGCCTACAACGCCCCCAATCCAGCCTCAATTACCGTAAGGCTGTAGCTTTTGCCGTGCCCATGTGCGCGAGGGGCTAGTTCTCCTGGACGCCGTTTGCGTCGGACGGGTTGGGGGTCTCGGCGGGCTTGACCTGGGCCTTGCGCCGGCGGCCGGCCGCGGCTGGTTCCAGGCCAAGCTTCTTCAATTCGTCGGGGCTCCAGCCATCGCGGGTCGCTTTGACGTAGGCGCGCTTGTCGTCGCGTTCCGCGGCGGCCAGTTGCTCCTTTAGGTCGGTCACGCGCTGGCGTGCCTGGACAAGCTCTTCGACGGATTTGATGCGTGAGTCGAGCAGTGCGCGTGCCTGGTTCCTGGTGGCTTCAATGTTGATGTTTGCCATTGTGGCCGTCGTCCCTTCCACTGAAATTGTTTCAGTCCCTTGAGTTTCACCCTAACCCCCAGGCGTGCCGCCCGCCACCCAACACGCGAAAGTGCGCCGCCCCACTGCTTTGGCGGAGCAAGCTATACACTTACACCCGTGTAAGTGGCTTGTCGTCCTCGACACTGATGGCCGAGTACGGCACACTGGTCAGTGTGGTCCCCGGTTCCGGGGTCGCTGCGCTGGGCCAGATGAAGAGATTGGGGGAACGCGTGAGCGAAGAGAGTGCGCCCCGTTCCCGGTTCTCCCGCCGACGGCGTGAGAACAAGCCCGCTGGGACCAAGAAGCGCCGCGATGTGTGGGTCACCGCGGAGGAGGACGCGGCCTTGATGGCACGTGCAGCCAGGGAACGCGTGACCGTGCCGAACCTGTTGGTTTCATCTGCACTGTCGGAGCACTCGGACTCACCCACCGAGCGCCGTGCGATCGCGGCGGAACTGATGTCACTGCACAACCTGTTGGCCCGTTCGTCGAACAACATCAACCAGCTCGCGCGCCAGGCCAATGCCACCGGCGACTTTCCGCTGGAGGCGAGGGAAGCCCTGAAGCACATCCGCAAAGTGGCGATGCGGATTGACGACGCTATTGACGGGCTGATGTAGGCCATGATTCCGAACATCACCCGCGGTTCACGCATGACCGGCCTCATGGTGTACCTGGCATCGACCGACGCGGATAAGACGAAGAACGCCCACACCGAGCCGCATCTGGTGGCCGGTGACGCGGCGATCATGGCGTGGTACGACGATGGTGTTCTGGACAAGGACGATGCGCTGGCTATTGCCAAGCACCTTGACCGTCCACGCAAGGTCTTCGGTGTCTCGGTGCAGATCAAGGATATGCAGTGGGATGCGGCCAAGAAGGAGCGCGTCCACGTCGGGTACAAGGACGCCAGCGTGTGGCACTGCTCGCTGAGCCTGCGTGCCGAGGAAGGAGCGCTGACGGATCAGCAGTGGGGCGATATCGCGAACGACTTTGTGGACTCCATGGGCTTCACAGAGACCAGCGGAAAGGCTCGCTGCCGCTGGGCCGCAATCAACCACGGCACGTCCGAAAACGGCAACCACCACATCCATATCGCGGTGTCCCTGGTCCGCGAAGACGGCACCAAGGCATCCACGCACGGCGACTACAAGAGGGCACAGCAGACCTGCCGGGAACTCGAGGTTAAGTACGGGCTGGAGCAGCTCTCCAGCGTGCATGCCACCCGCGGTTATGACCGGGCCGAGAAGGCCACCGCCGTCCGCGATGAGCGGGAAATGCATCGCAGTTCGCTGGCACGGAAAGTGCGCGCCAGCGCGAGTGCGTCAGCGACAGAAGCAGAGTTCGTCCGTCGGGCCAGGGACACCGGAATGCTGCTCCGGCCGCGGTACGCGAAGAACACCAATGACGTCATCGTCGGTTACTCAGTGGCCGAACGACCGAAAGATGGCGAGCGTCCCATCTGGTTTGGTGGCGGCACGCTTGCCTCGGACCTGAAGCTCGGTGCGTTGCGTGAGGAATGGATGGATTCGCCGCAGCTGGCGATCGAGGCAGCAGCCGAATGGAACGCGGCCGCGCGCAACAAGCGCAAGGTCTCCAGAACGGGTCCTGAGAACGCCACGCCTTCAGCAGATGTCTGGGTGGAGTACACCCGCAACGCTGCGGCGTTGGTTGAGAAGCTGCGTGTACTGCCACGGGATGATCACGCCACTTGGGCGAAGGCAGCCCGTGAAGTTTCAGGGGCATTTGCTGCGTGGTCACATCGACTGGAACCCACGCCCGGACCACTGGCTGCGACCGCAGCCGAACTGTCCCGCACAGCGCAGCTGCGGGCACCACGTCAGCACGGCAAGCCCGTCCCGCTACCGTCGATTGCGGGGACGGCGATGCTGTTCATGGCAGCGTCGAGCAAGAACAAGACGGCGGCACAAGCCGCGCTGATGCTGCAGCTGGTGAACACTGCTTTTGCCATCCACGAAATGCACCAGCAATCGGGACGCACGCGGGAGGCACAGCGGATCCGGGCCGTAGTGACCGAACAGCTGAAACCCTTCGCTGCCACCATGCCCAAACCAGTCACGGTCGGGGCACCAGAGCAAGCCACGCCAGGGCAGATGCAGGCGCCAAAGTCCGTGGAGCTTGGTCTTCGAGGCATGGCTCCCATCCGCCCAGGTTCGGCAGTACCCACCACACCGACGCCGACGAAGAACCACCAGCACACGGGGCGCGAATCCGGCCCTGTACTCGACCGCTAAAGAAGAACACCAAGTGCAAGGGGGAACACCATGAGTGAATCAGATGGAATCGATGACGTCCTGGACGGCGGCATGCGCCAGTCGCTATTGATCGCCTCACGTATCGCCGAAACCCTGGCCCGCCGCCGACAGGAACTGCAGCGGCAGCAGGAACAGCAGGATGCCCAGGTAGCACATGAAGCGCAGGCTCAACTGGCCGCCCAGAGAAGCACCGCGCGGGCTGCGCTCGTACCAGTGGAGAAGGATCAGTGGTGGGACAAAGCGCAGCCCAACGATATTGCCACTGCCCACGCTGTGGCCGAAGCCTGGAAAGACCACGACCCAGCGGCACTGGAGGCCGCGGAACGCATTAGGCAGGAGGTCCTGACCCGCTACGGGATCGACACCCGGGACGTCGGGCCCGATACTGCTTATTTAGAGTCCGGTATCCGGACCATCACGGCCGAACGGGCGCGACAAGAAGCATTGGCACTGAGCCAAGAAGAGGCCCGCAAGGCAGCCGCCGCACAGGAGAATGCCATGCAGTTGCTCGCAGCGGCCCGCGCCGAAGAACTGCGCGCCCAAGCCGAAAAGCTGGCCCCCGAAATGGAGCGACACCAGGTACCGGTGGAGTACTTGGCCAACCCCGAGCTTGCACAGGCATTGCAGCGGGCACACAACGCCAAAACACCGTCGGCTGCTGCAGCTGCCGACGCGGAAATCAAGGAACGCATGTTCCTGATCGGCAAGGACGGCATCAACGGACCCGACATCGACCAGCTGCGCCAAGAAACCACGGCCAACGTCAACGGCGCCAACGAGGCCCACTTCCAAGATGCCGAGTTCGTAAAAGCCGCCAAGGACATGCACGAAGCCAAACTCCTCGCCGAGGGCGGCTTCCAAGGCTCCGAGCGATTGCCACTGGAGCAGCGCTACGAACGCGCCGAGAAGGAACTCTTTGCCCGCCTCGAAGGCGTCGGCCGCGAAATCGAAAACCGCTTCACCGGCAATGACAGCGGGCGTCTCAAAGACCAAGGTTTGAAAGCCGAAAGCACGGCGGCAGCAGACTATGGTTCAGCTGAGCGTCAACAAGCCTTTACAGCGTCCCTGGCCACTAGCGGGGCCAACGAAACCCAGGTTCGCGGCCGAGCCGCAGCGGAACGCAGCGAGGGCACACACCCCAGCGCAGCCGTCACCACGGGCAAAGGTGCAACCAAGGCCAGAAAGACCCGGACAGGGGCAGCCGTCGGCGCTGAGAGGTCAAAAAGCGGTCCCGCTCGCTAGATAATGCTTGCAGTAAAGGGGAGGAGGCCGCCGCGCGGTCTCCTCCCCTTTATATTTGCCCGCAGGCGCTGGTGCGGGGACATGGCTAACTGCTCGACTCCGTGCCTAAGTCGTGGAGAGTCAACGTCTACTATTTGTGCATGGAACCAACAGCCGTCCGCGTTGACGACCCCGCCGGATGGTGGATGTATCCGTCCTCGACTACTGCTGCTCGCTTGGTCGTTTTTGTACACGGCTTCGGGGGTAAGGCAATGTCGACCTGGAAGAACTTCACCGAAGGCCACAAGGTGAGTCGATGGTGGACGGACGCAGATCTGTTGTTCATTGGTTACGACTCGAAAAGGGACGGCATCAAAGGGGTGGCCGACAGGCTCAGAAGAAATTTGCCCCGCTTTTATCCCACGCCCTACGCGCCAGTAATGACCTTGGATGGGGTACCCGTCAGAAACGATGTTTCTACCCCATATAGGGAGCTCATTGTTGTGGGCCACTCACTAGGCGGATTGATCGTTCGTCACGCGCTAGTGGATGAGGCGGACGAATGGATTAAGTTAGGCCGGGTAGGCCCGAAACCGCTTTTACTAGAGTCGTCGGTACGGCTCTTCAGTCCAGCAAGCGCAGGGTTCCGGGCCGCCGGCGTCCTTGGGGTTGCAAGAGCTTCGGGATTCTGGCCAGCCCTAGAGATGTATCTCCGAAGGTCTTCCGCATACACCGACATGCAGCCTGGGTCCACGATGCTTACGGACACTCGCGTGAGGACCCAACGCCTTGTCCAAGAGGAGCCGGATACCGGTGCTCTTGTTGCAAGCATCCTATGGGCAAGTCCCGACCAGGTTGTGATTGAAGGAAAATACGACTCTGATGCAATTAGCAGATCCGTTGAGAATCAGGACCACAAATCGGTCTGCAAGCCGAACGCCAGCTACCCAGTACCGTGGGATTTTGTCGAAAAGGGTGTGTACTAACCTTGGACGTTGATCCGCTGAAATTTCGGCTGCGAGCCTTTGAGAACAATTTCGTTAAGCCCATTCGGTCCTACCTTGACCGGGAACCACTTGTGGTGCGGCATGCACTGGGCACTCCTTTCTGGCGCACACTAGTCTCTGGTGCGTCGGAACCTGAGCCGCTGGTGTTCGGTCACGATGCCCCCGCTAGCATCGGGCTAATACAGGCTTTCCTTCTTGCTGAGGCAGGTGAATGGATTCGAGTTGGCCGGCGAATAGGCTATTTCTCTTCAGAAGCTCCGTCAATTCCGTTGACTTTCGGGGAAACAGACCTTCTTGAAAACCACTTCGTGTTCCGATACGCATCTCGATCTAACAATGGAACGCGTTGGTATTCCACTGGAGACTACGACGACGACGACGTCCGCCAGGCCTTCGCGAATGACTTAACCGCGGCGACTGAGCAGCTAGATGATAGTAGCCGTATCGAGCTGGTTAGACTTCTGCATTTTGCCACTCAACAAGAATGGGAGCGCCTATTTGGGATGCTCGAGGAGTTGGCTTCAACTTTGGAAAGGCGGCCGGACGTAAGTTTTTCGGACGTTGTCATGGGGGAATTGAGCTGGGCTTTCTTCGATGGGCGTTTGACTTCCTTTGGGATAGGCCCGTCGTCTTGGCGCACCGCGTTGCGCCAAGACGACGGGCCTATCGGATCACTGACCAGTGAGCGCTTCGGCCAGCTGACAGAGGTAAGAGGGAGGATTGCTGCTGCAGCGGAAAGAATCGGGTCTGGAGATGGCTCCACTGCCTCAGCCCTTCTTGCTTCACTCCTGCAAGGAGAGCAGGATCGTCGTCCCGGCCGCGCAGATCTTCCACTGATGTTCTCGCGAATTGACGAACAGGCTCGTCTGGCGTCAGATCACTGGATTGACTGGGATATCGGGTAACCTCCGCCGGGCCTTATTTCAGCGGGAAGGTTGGCCGGGAGCGGTCATGACTCTGATTCTCGGGCGTCTCGGAACCAGCCGGCGGGTGCCTTCTTCGGTTCCAGGTGTTCGGGGTCGCGGTGTTCTTTCATGTCGCAGTTGTAGAACGGTCCTTGAGGGTCCAGGAGGACTCGCATGTGATGGTCTGCGTGGTCGCGCCACCAGACGCTCATGCCGGTGGCAGCGTCCAGACGGAGGTGCTCCCAGGCCCGCCACATCGCCGCTACTCGGGAGACGGCTTCAGGGTGGAAGTACCACTCGATGCACCACTTCGCAGATTTTCCGGTGACGCTGCGGACGTAGGTGGGCAACAACTGCTCGTGCAGGAACTCTTCGGCCGAGCCATAGACCAGCTCGGGGGCCTTCTCAGCCTTGTCGTGGCCACCGCTCGGGCCGGGGGCAGGAGTGTCCGTATCAAACAGCCCAAAATCATCTGTCATGGCAAATACTCCCCTACTAGCTCTTGACCCATGGATTTGCGGCCGGCACAGCCGCCGCCGGCACCGCCTCTTCCTCGGGCTGCGGGCTGTACTTCTTGATTGAAGACTCCACCGCGTCCTTGTGAGTGCCGGTGTACCAGGGCATAGTCCGGACAAGGGTGGCTGGCGCACCAGAGGCCAGGACGACGGCGCGGCCGCGGTCCAGCTCGGCGAGGTTAGAAACATCAAAGATGCGTTCCTTTGACTCCTGTCGGGAGCGGCTGGACCCGGACTTCCCTGATGAGACGGAGACGTTGATGTAGCTGTAGTCGCCGATCAGGTCAGAAAGGGCGCGGAGGAAGCCTTCTTCTGCGACGCCGCCGCCGTAGACCTTGACGTTCGCGGCGGACCAGATTTTCCGCATGTTCGCCTCGCCCCAGAGTTCGACGCCTTGGGACCAGGACTGCAGGATGCCCATGACGATCAGCCCTTTGGAGCCGTAGTGGCTGAACTGGTCCGGCAGGCCGGCCCAGCGGACGACGTTGGCCAGCTCGTCCAGGGCGAACAGAGCCGGCTTGGGCAGGCGGCCGCCGCTGCGCTCGGCGCGTTCCTCCATTGCCTCTGCAATCGCCACGGTGAGGGCTGTGGTGAGAGGAGCGGCTGAGCCTGCTCCTTCCTTGGAGAGGATGTAGATCGTCTCCTGGGAGGCGGCGAAGGCGTGCGGGTTGAACTGCCGGCGGGCATCCGTGGCCACGCTTGTACCGCCGGTTGGGGCGACCCAGCGGAGCGTGTTGCGGCTCTTGAGGCACTGGATCATTTTCTCGGCGGTGCCGAAGATACCGTCGCGCTGCTTGTCGGCCAGCTCCAGCGTGGACTCCAGGCCCTTGTACTGCAGCTCGTAGTCGTGGGCTTTGAGGATGTTGATCGGTTCGCGGTTTACCTGCTCTGTCACCCACAGGTAGACCTGCGTGATGGGCAGGCCGCCGAGCGCGGCCGCGAGGAAGTATGAGGAAAGGATGTCTTCGGCTTTGGGGTCGAAGTATGCGTCCGGCTTTGACCCGGGGACGCGGGAACCGACGGAGAAGTGTTGGGTGAGCTTGTATGCCTTCTCTTCGTCGGTGACGTAGGAGAGGGGGTTCCACCACCAGTCCGGATCTTCCTGGGCGATCTTTTGCGGGTCAAATACCCACGCCGGGGCTACGGCTTCGCGGACGCCACGGGTGCCGTCCACGACGTCACGCTTGTTGGAGGTCGAGACCACCGCGCCGGGGGCGTCGAGGATCGCGGGCATCACGCGGGAGGTTGATTTACCGGTTCGGGGTCCCCAGATGTCGAGGCTGAGGTCTTCCCAGGATTGGACGAATTTCTGGCCGGTGGAGACCACCTTGCCGACGACGATGCCGGGGTTGTCCTTGATGCCCAGCCGCTCGGCTTTGGCCTGAGCGCCCTTCTCTGAGAAAGCATTGAGGGACTTTCCGCGGCCGAGGTAGCGGGCCGCCTTGTCTACGCGGGCGCGCTTGGACGCACCCTGCCGCCACGCCACCAGGACGACGAGGGCCAGAGCCAGGACCAAGCCGATCAGCACACAGACGACGACGGTGGCCTGGGGCGGCCACGGCACCTTGCCCTTGATAAGCCCGGCGATCAGGTCAACGGGGTGGGCCGGGGGCGCGTCGATGCCTGCCATCCACGAGCCGATGTGTACGGCGGCGTACGTGCCGCCCCCGAAGACGACAATGAAGCCAATGGCGAGCCACACGAGAACAGCGTCGCCGAGGCCCATGCCTTTGCGGTTAGGTGCACTCACTTGCGCACTCCTTTCTTACTGGATGACTTGCGCGCTCCAGCCTGAAACAGCCCGATAAGAGCTGCCGAAGCGATGAGAACCACTGTCGCCTTTCGCTTCAAGGGTTGAGGCCACAAGGCGTCAACCAGCTCGTTCTTAACCGCCAGGTCAGCCTTTAGTCGGCTAATTTCGCTTGCCTGGGTAGCTACAGTTGCATCGCTCCCCCAACCAAATGGCAGCGTAAGCAGAGTGACACTTATCCCCGCCACGGTTATCCAGAATGCTTGGTCGATGTGGATGGAACCGGAACCGAAACTCAGTGCCCCGATGATGACCGCGATTAGCCCCAAGATGGAAGCAAGGTTTGCCTTGGGGTTGTGGACCGGTTTCCCTAGCTTGGCGAGAAGCGCAAAGAAACCAGCACCAATTGCGGTGAGGAAGTACCCAAGCGGTAACCCTGCGGCCGGGGTCCAGCCGGGGCTGTTCAACGTCACGTATAGGACCCAAGACCAAGCCCCAAAGAGGGCCATGGAGAGCACCAGGAATGTATAGGTCCACGCTTTGGTCTCCGTGCTTCTGCGCAAGGAACTGAGTAGCAGATTCACAGATCGCCTCCCTCGCTAAGCAGAGCGGGTGCGGCGGGGTCAAGGATCGGTTCCGGGGACCCGTGCCATTTTCCGTCGGTGTCGTTGACCCCGTCGGGTCCGTGTTCCACGGAGGTCAGACCCACTTGGACTGGGATTCCGGGGCGGCCGCCGACCTTGATGAGGAACTTTCCCCGTCCTGGCGGTTCGACGTCGACGCCGCGGGAGTCCCACGCGGGCGGGTCCTGCCAGGAGATGAGCTTTTGCTGTTCCTGCCGGGACAGGGGTATCGCGGAGGTCAGCAGGGGCATCTCGGAGGCGGGGAGGCCCCCGCAGATGACCATGCCGGAGCGTTCGACGAAGCCGCGGGCCTTCATGCGGTCCTCTTCGGCGGGGAGGGCCAGCAGGTCGGACATGGTGTGGGAGATCATGATCTGTCCGACGCCGACCGAGCGGTTGAGACGGGTGAGGGCGTCCACGCGGTCGACCATGCCCTTGCCGGCCCGCAGTGCCCGCCACAGTTCATCCAGGACGACGAAGTAGTTCCTGCGCGGTTCCAGGCCCGCGTCGGCGAGGGCGTTGGCGACGTTCACGGTGCCGAAGCCGTAGGACCAGCAGGCCAGCAGCACTGCGGCCTGCAAGTCGGTTTCGGTCTCGTCGATGCTGGAAACGTCAAAGACGACGGCGCGGTCCCGCTTCATGGGATTGGTGGTCTGGCGGGAGAATATTTCGCCCAGCTTCCCTCCCCCGGTCAAGCCCAGGAGGGTGGCTTCCAGTGCCCGGGTTTCCTGCAAGTAGATGTTCATGTCGCCGCGGTCCAGTGCAACCTGGCGCAGCTCGTCGGGCGCGGAGATGATCACGTCCAGCAGGTCCTTGAGGACAGGGACGCCGTCAAAGCGCTCGTCCAGGACGCGCAGCGCCCGGTCCAGGATGGTTTGTTCCTGGTCGGTGGGCGGGTTGTTCCGGCTGATGGTGATGAGGGAGACGACCATGGTCAGGCGCCGGCCGTGGGCGTCTGCGCGGACCCGTGCGGCGTCTTCGTGGTGCCCGCTGTCTTCGAGCAGTTGGGCGGCTTCGACGGCCTGCCCGGGGTCGAGGATGTTCATGTAGCCGACGCCGCGGCCGAGCTTGATGACTTGGCCGCCGAGGGCTTTCACGGCTTTGACGTGTTCGCCTTTGAGGTCGCCCAGGATCAGGGGGTGGACGCCCTGCGCTGAGAGGCCGATGAACATCCGCCGTACCACCGTGGACTTTCCGAGGCCGGGTTTGCCGAGGATGAACGCGGACGGGTTGGAAATAAGGCGTGCGCGCTGGAACCAGCTGATCGGGTCACAGCAGACCGTGGCCTGGGTTTCCTCATGCCGACCCAGCGGCACGCCAATCATGGGAGAGGATGCGCCGGATGAGAACGGCCACAGCCCGCAGACCTGAACGGTCGTTCCCCGGTACTCCCGCACGGAGGGCAGCAGCTGTGCCATGCCGCCACCCCGTCCTGTCCAACCCCGCGAGCCCGGCCCTGCTTCCTTCGCCGGGGCTTTTGCTGCCTTTATCGTCTTTGCCTTCTTTGCTGTCAAAACCTTCATCCGGGCCATTAGAGGGCGTCCTTAATCTCGGTGGGCACCATGCTGTGCTTGGGCAGGACCAGCCCCAACGGCAGGGACGCGGCGAAGGCGGTGTCCTGGGAGCCGTAGGCGCGGCGCAGCAGCACACGGGCGGTGCCCGAGGTCTGCTCGATGGCGGCAACGGCGTCCGGCAGGCGTTCCTTGTCGGTTACCGTGGCGGTGACGACCATGCCGAAATTCACCAGGCCTGCACCTTGGGCTTCTTCCTGGGCGGTCTGGACAGCAGAGCGGGCATCGATCAGGGCCCGTGCTGTAGGGCGGGTACCGGAGGTGATGCGGACGTTGGCGTTGTTCTGGTCCCGCTCAACGACTGTTGCGGCGCGGGCCGAGTCCATCGGGCGGTACAGCAGGGATACGCGCTTGCGGTCGATGTCACCGTGCGGGGCCAGCAGCCGGGACAGGACCGATGAGTTCACCGAACCGCGGGGAGCGCCGGTCATGGTCCAGGAGGCCGAGAACGCGGAGTCGTGGCGGTAGTCGTCCCAGCTGGCCTGCGTCGCGGTCGGGCCAACCTCGCCCCAGCTCAGGGAGACCGGCGTGCCGGCCGCGTGGGCTTCGTCAATGATCAGCGCTGCGGGCGGGTCGTAGGCGATCCGTACGACCTCGCAGAGTTCCTGCGCAGACATGGGCCGGGCGATCCCTGCCCCGGTGGACTGCAGCCGTGCCGACAGGCCGGGGATCCGGGAGGCCAGGTCGCGGGCGACATCCTCCGGTGTGCGCTTTTTCGAACCCGCCCGCAGGGAGGCATTGAAGGTCAAGGACACCCAGGCACGGACCGTGGCCGAGCCTTCCGGGTAGGTGTCGACGACCTCATGCAGCATGTCCCTGGCGAACTGCGGAGCGTTAGGGTCGATGTTCATCATGACCTCATTCCGCAGCCGGTAGCCGGAGTCCGGGGCGGTCTCAACGGTCACGGCCGCGGCATCAAGGCCGGCCTCGTCGGCGAGCCCGGCGAGCCAGCCGCCCCAGTTGGCGACCCAGGCATCGACCTGTTCGGGGTCAACGAGGGAGGCACCGTCCGGTTCGGTGGAGAAGATCACGGTGAAGTGGCTGGTCGCCGGGACGTGGAGCATGGCGAAGGGGCGCTTGTAGGAGTCGGTGAACTCGTACAGCGTGGACTTCGCCGCCAACCCGGGCAGCTGGTACATGCCCCACTCGGTCACACCAAGAGGGCCCGAACGGTACAGGTTGGTGCCGGAGGACTTGGAAATCTTGAAAGCCAAGCGGGTACCGAAACGATCCACTACGGACTGGCCATGCTTGTCCTTCACGGTCAGCAACAGCGCGCAGACGCCGGCGACGGCAAGAACGCCCAAACCGACGAACAGGCCCCAGATAGCGAAGCTGACGATACCCAGCAGGAGTCCGACCATGACGATGCCGGTGCCGATAGCGCCGAGGTTGCCCAGGCCGGCTGAACGCGGGACGCGCCAGTTGCCGTAGGACGGTTCTTTGTATTCGGCGTTAATTGCTGCCACTGGGGCCCTCCCCCGTTGAATCCTGCGCGGTCGTCTTGATTGCCTCTGATGTCCTGGACGCCACCTGTACGCCTGCGGCTACGGCCATGCCTGCCGGGCCTGTAGCCGCTGCCTCGGTCGCAGCTCCAGCGCCGCCGGCCGGTGCTGGAGCTCCAGCCGTGCCTGCCTTACCAGCTGCCCCGCCCGGGCCCATAGTGCCCGGCGTCGACTGCCCTCCCCCACCCCGAGGACCGGAGGATCCGGGGCTCCCTTTGGGAGAGCTGCCTGCGTTCGTGCCGGATGTATTGCTGGTGCTTGCTGGGATCGGTGCTGCGTTACCCCGCCCGCTGCCGGTGCGGCCCATGGACACAGCTCCAGTGGCGAGAGCACCCACAGCCGCTCCGGCCGCTGCGCCGCTGCCAGAGGCAACGGCTCCGACCATTGGGGTGACGAACCGCATCAGGGCCGGAAGCGCGAACAAGGCAACGATCATGAGGGTGAATCCGCTAATGGAGCCTACGAGGGCGTCACGGCCGCTCGTGTTGCCCATCAGCAGAAACGAGACCGAGTACACGATGGCTGCCGCAGGCTTGTAGAGGATGAAGGCGATGGTCCATCCGACGGCTTTTTGGAACCATTGCCTGCCCATCTCGGTGTTCGTGAAGGCGGCGGTGGTTGGCAGGATGCCGGCCAGGATCACCAGCATGCCGCTGCGAACCACCATCAGCACGATCTGGACCAGGGATGCGATCAATCCGACCAGGCCCAGGACGATCAGAATGAAGGCCCCAACGCCGGTCTGTCCCGTTACGACGAGGACGTGCATCGATTCCGCGAAACCCTTCCCATCGGTGGCCCGCTGGATGATCGCGGCCGCGAAGGTGTCTGCAGCAATGATCAAGATGGAGATGACACCCACACCAAGACTGGACACCACCGTGAGGGTGATTAGGGAGCGCATGAGATCTTTCAAGGGTGCGCCCCGCTGCTCCCAAATCATGCGGATTCCTCCGATGATGACTGCCAGGACGGCCAAGGTTAGCGTCCATGGCCACAGCTGGCTGTTCACCGTGGTGACCACCGGGCTCGCTCCGGTGCGGTCGTCGCTGATGAGGTTCACGGTTGGCATGGAGACCCAGAAGGTCGAGAGGGTCGTCACCATCTGGCTCATTCCCTCCATGATGGATTTCGCCAAGTTGCTGATTGCATCATCGGCCAGGCCCTGAACCCAGTCACCAACGGGGTTCCATGTGGGTTTCATGCTCCACTCCACGGGATAAAGCCGGACAGGTCCCGTATCTGTCGCGGTTCTTCCAGCGGCGCGCCGTTATCGGCGACGACGCCTTTCCAGTCACCGTCCTGCCAGAGCAACGTGGTGCGAACAGAGGCAAGCGCACCGTTGTCTGCCTTGAATGCCAAGTCGACGACAGCTTGGTTGGCCGCATAGGAGACGTTGAATCCGGCGATCTGGATTTTCACGGCTGATGCGGGAGCCTGAGTCTGGGGCGCTTTCATTCCTGCCTCGCGCCCAGGTCCCTTTGCCGCAAGCTGCTCGGCGATGGAACGTTCCTTTGAAGGGTCGCTGCCGAGTGCCCAAAGGTTTACAGCCGCGTACAGCGCACCCTTTGGTGTGTGGGCGAAGCAAGACCTGATCCCCTGGGCGTCGGTCTTCCCCGGCCCAATTTGTGGGTCGGTGGGAGCGGCCATCGTTCCTACCAGTTCCCATTTGGTTTCGGGCGCTGCACCCAGGGACGTTTCCGTCGAGGTTGGAAGACCGCAAACGCTGCTGCCAGCGGCAGAGGCGCTGGCGCTGGCAGCAGGCGTGCTCCCGGTTCCGGGAGTTGGCGATGCTGGCTGTGCGTCACTCTGTCCCTTGGGGAGCAGGAAGATGACAATTCCGGCTGCCAGCAGCGCGACCACCAGCACGGCCGCGATGATGAAGCCGGGTTTTGTGAACGGATTGCTTTCGGTGGTGCTCTCTGTTGACTGGCTCATACGGAACCTCCCGTTGATGGTGCTGGCTTAGACGAAGGCGCGGACGATGCCTGCGGCTCCGGTGATGATGATGCAGCCCATCAGGACCCAGCCGAGCTTGCCGATCGCCTGCGCGCCTTCACCGCGCTGGAGCTGAATGACCATGCCGATGCCGACGATGATGACGCCCAGGACGCCCAGGACCAGGCCGATTCCCGAAGCCCAGTTCAGGATGGTCAGCAGACCGCCCGCCTGCGCAGGGACAACGGGGGTGGGGTTAGGGATAACGCTGGTGGTGACTGCAGTGAACGTGTTCATGGTGAGACCTTTCAGTGGTTGGTAGCCGTGGCCAGGGCGGCCACGTCGGTAATGAAGCGCTGGTATTCGCGGGCGACTGGCAGTTCCGTGGTGTCCGTGTGCCGCCAGGCGTCCACCCAGGGCAGCGTCCAGAATCTTGGTGCCCCACCGCCTACGAGGGCGGCGAAGTCCCGGAGCGCTTTAGGTGTCTTTCCTGGGGCGTCTGCCAGGACGGCGAGTCCAAGCAGGTCGGTCTGCGGGGCTGCACCTGACGCCCACTGGGTGAGCGTGTTCCTGGCAGTTGTCAGGCCCCGCATGTCTGCGCGGCAGACCAGCAGCACCCGCGGTTTGCCGCCGCTGGGAAGAACAGGCCAGCAATGGTCTGTGGAACGGGCAGATTCGATGAGGTCAGTGATCCGGCTTTCACCCGCTCCCCCATGGGTGCCAACAACCCAGAGACGGGCTGTGCCGGCCATGCTGCGGGACGCCAGCCGGTCCGCCGCGTCTGGCTCGACCATGCCGCGCAGCGGCGCGCTGATGGCCGCCGCCGGCGGGGCAGCCGCGTCCAGTGTTTCCTCTGCCGGTTCATCGGCCATGGGGCGGGTAATCCAGGGGTTCAGGGTCTGTTGCATGGTTCCTCCTCTCAACTCGTACGTTCCGTGGGATCGTTCTAAAAGCCTTTGGCGACGGCGGCCGCCGCCGCGAGCCATGCCCGCTGGGTCGCGGGCTGGAGCGCTTCGTAGCGGATGGGCCCGTTGACCAGGGCGGGGTCATACGGGATCCGGACGACGGCACGCACGAACGGCTCGAAGCCGTCCGCGATGCGCTGTGCCTCGGCTTTGGCCCGCTTCAGGGCGTCTCCGGTCATGCTGCGCTTGGCATCGGTAGATTCGGAGACGATCACGACCGCGTTGCGTGCCAGTTCGGCATCGTGGCCACCACGGGATTCGAGTGTCTGCAGCGTCAGCCGTGCTGCTTCTGCGCGGTCCTCGATGGCGGTTACCGGGACGACGAGCTGGTTGGTGTGGTCGATCATCCGCCGCCAGTTCGCTGCACGGGCGGTGTTGCCGGAATCCATGATGACCAGGCGGTAGTAGCGGGTGAGGACCTGGTGGGCTATGTCCACTTCCTCTGCGGTGACTTCGTGGTCGCCTTCTTCGTTTTCGTCGGAGCGCAGCACGTCGAACTTATCGGCGGTCTGGTGGTGGACGAACTTGGCGATCTCGGCCGCGTTTGTGGACGGTGACAGCAGCTCGGTGGAGGAATCGATCAGGTCCAGGACGCTGCGGTCGTGGGCGCCCTTCTCGGTCCGCCATCCGAGGGTGCCCTGGGACTCGTTGTTGTCCCACGCCACCGTTGCCGCGCCGCTGTAGCGGGCAAGGATCGCCGAAAGCATGACGACCGTGGGGGTCTTGTTGGCCCCACCCTTGCGGTTGACCACGGCAATGGTCCGCGGTCCGGGCCAGTGCTGGCTGACCGTGCGGACGTCTTCACGCTCGGACAGTTCCTCGTCCGAGGGGTCCATCCGGAAGCCCAAGCGGGTCAGGGTCCCGCGCCAGCCCTGGGTGGCGGGCTCCAGCACCGGGGCGCTGACCAGGAAGGAGGTCTCCTTCAAGCTACGTCGGGTGACCGGAGCGTCAGCTGCAGCAGCCTGCTCGGGTGCCCCGGAGGTCGGAGCAACGTCCTCAACCAAGGCGGTTTCCGCGGCAAGGGGTGGCCACGGCTGGCGTTCCACGGTTGGCTGGGCGGGTTCAGGCTTCACGGCAGGCGTTGCCGCTGGAGTGGTGTCGGTGGATTCGACTGCGACCGGAGCGGGCGTGCTGGTGGGTCCGCCCGTGCGGCGGCGGGCGGTGCGGGGCTCGTAGGAGACGGATTCGACGTTTCCGTCCGGGTGGACGATCAGTTCGCCGTGGCCTTCGGGATCCTCGATGCGGACCCGGACGGGACGCTGCAGCGTCCTGGCTTCGGCTACGACGAGGGCCAGGGCGTTGTCGCGCAGGTCCTGCAGGGTCTCCCCTGCCGGGACGACGCGGGAGTTTCCTGCGACTACGACTTCGGCGGTGCCGTTGTCGCTGATGATGGCCTTGATGTTTGGGAAGGCCAGTACCTCGGTGGGTGTGGTGCTCATGAAACCTGTTTCCTTTACGTTGACGGGGTTAGTGAGGTGCGGGCGTTCAGGATGTGGGTGGGGTGAGTCGGTTGACCTTCCATGGGGCTTCCGGGCCGGTGCGGAGCAGCTGCAGGGTGTAGGTGCCGGCGTCGGTTGGAACGGCTGCCATGACGCCGTAGCCGTTGGTGTCATCGACTGTCAGCGTTGCGGGGCCGGTGACCCGGGTGGCGGGGACGTTGGCGGGGTCCACTGCTGAGTAGTCGGCGGTGGCCTGGGGTGTGAGCCAACGGGCGAGGTCGTTGGCCCACTGCTTGTCCTCCACGGTGGGGCGGGCGAAGTCCGTCATGGCCTTTTGGGCGATGTCTACGGCGGCGTCCTTGCTGGCCTGGTCCCAGGTGATGCCGATGGTGGCCGGGACGGTGCCGTTGGGGGCCTGTGGGCCGCTGCTCGCGCTCAGGGAGACCGGTGCCGTGGCTGTGTCGACTGTGCTGGTCGCCGGGGAGGGCGTGGTGTTCGCTGCCGGTGCGCAGGCGGTGCACAGCAGGACCACCGCGGTCAGTGCGAGTGACTTTTTCACTTCTTCTCCTCTTGGGTGGGCAGGTACAGGAAGGCTGATGGGACCGTGTTGCTCACGGTGCGGGTGTAGTAGTTGTGGTCATCCGGTGGCGGGTTGCCGTTGTAGCCCTCTTCGACGTAGGTCCCGTTGCCCTTGACTTCCTTGACCACGGCGACGTGCCCATAGGTCGGGTCCGCTCCCCCGGCGCCGGGCGCGTACCAAACGACTGCGCCCACCTTGGGTGTGCTGCCAGTGGCCCAGCCCTTGGCGTCCCAGCCGGCCTTCCAGGTCAGAGCGGAACCAAGGCCCTGTCCGTCCGGGCGGAAGGTGCCGTTGAGGAACTTGAACGGTGCGCTGGTGGATCCCATCTGCTGGTTGACCCGCCACAGGGCAAAGTCCACGCATTCGCGATAGAACATGCCCAGCGGCGAGGCCGCCGATGCTCCCGCTCCGGCCTGCATCCACGTGGGTGAGTTCTTCCACGGGTAGTCGTCCCCGGCGCCGGACTGCCCTGGAATGGCGCAGCCGCCGCCTTCCAGCGAGAACTTGCCGTCCGAGAGTGCCTGGACGAGTTTCACGGCTTCGGGCCAGTACTTCTGGTAGTGGTAGGGGTCCGCGTTCCGCTGGACCTTGTTGCCGGCAATGGTGGGCTCCAGCAGTTCCCATCCGGCTACCTTCTGCAGCGCCTTGATGAAGTTGGTCGCGCTGATGGTGGGGTCCATACGGTCCGAGTACGAGCCCCAGGCACCGTTCCCCCGCTGTTGGAACAACCCACGGGAATCTGGCCCCGCGGTGTCTCCGCGGTCCAGAACGCGCAGCCCAGACTCCCCCAGGGCGACCATGACGCTGATCATCTGGCCCTTCACGGGAAGGTCCAGCGCCTTGCCGGCACCCATGATCGCCGCGGCGTTCTTCAACTGCTCCTGGGAGTACCCCTCGACCTTTGTATCGCCGTTGATGGTGACTGAGACGGTCGGGCCGCAGTCGGCAGCGGCCGGCTTCGCTGGGGCAAGGAGCAAGAGGATGGAAAAGACCAATCCGACCAAGACGCCGGGGACCACAATCATGGCCACGAGGCCAAGCGACTTCCGCTGCATCACGACGGACCCTTGCTGCGGAGGCGGACGGGCCAGTTGGCGTCGAACAGCGTCGTCATCCTGCTTCCCCCCAATTTGAACCTGCCTTCACCTGATGGCGACTGACTTCTACCTTGAGCATAGCGGGTAATTTAATTACCCGCTACAGTGTTGCTATGCGCGCACACACGCAGGTACGGCAAGATTGCAGGTATGCCCAGGTATGCCCATCCGAAGACCGCTGCTCATTTGGAGCCGGTCATTAATGCGTTCGGGAACCTGACCAGAGTGGCCATTATTGGGTTCCTGGCGCAGCACGGTCCCGCCACGCGGGGCGAGGTCGCGACGGGCCTCAGCATCGGGGTGGCGACGGCGAAGCACAATCTGCAGTTGCTCACCGACGAGGGAATTACCTCCCAGGATCCACCGGCTACAGAAGAGCGCAACGGGATGAGGGTGCAGTATTTGCTGGCGCGGGAAGAGGTCGAGCGGCGCTATAGGCTGCTGGGCGAAGCTTTGGGCGTAGTTACCGAGGGCGACTAAACGCCTCTTGCCGCCAGCTCCACTGCCACCCCTGGCTGGGTGGTGATAGTCAGGACGGCCCGAAGAACGGCTTCCGGCGGCCTGCAGGTAGCGGCGCATACACCCAATCCTACTGAAATATTTTCAGTAGTGAATTTCTTTCAGTCGGGCGTGGTGCCTTCAGGTCGGGGCCGGCTTGGAAGATTCCTTAAGGCCTCCGTTACTGCGCGGACAGCGTCGATGTTCACTTCGCCAAGGACGCGAGCAGCAAAATGTTCTACCTCTGAGATGCGCAGCGCTTCGATCAGCCGAAGTTCGGCTTCGACTCTCTCGGGAACAGGGCCGCTGCGCTGCAGCAAGTAATCGGGGTCCACATCGAAGAAGTACGCGAGAGCTTTCAGCAGCTCGGGGTCCCACCGGTTATCCGGGGACCCCGCCAGGAGCCGATGCCACCGGGTCTTCGTCAGATTGAAGCCCTGTTCGGCCAGGCCAGCGCGGATCTCTTCGTAGGTGAAGCTGGCGGCACCCTTGGCGTGCACGATGTCGAGAAGGAGTTGCAGCTTGGACGCCAAGACCTCCCGGTCTGTCCTGCTGTCAACGGGGTCGGTGCCCTCAGTCATTTTTCCTGCTCTCGGAGCTGCATCTGGCCGTTCGTTGTACCGGTCTGCTGTTCCAAAACTGGGGACCCTGAACGTTCAGAAAAAATACTATGTCAGTTCAGAATCAGCACGCAGGCTGATCCGAATACGACAAGCCCTGTTACGAACCCGGCCAGCACCTGCGAGAGCGTGTGATCCTTCAGATAGACCCTTGACCAGCACACCAAAGGCGCGGCGATCACAAACGGGATTGACCAGACTCCGAACAGTATTGCCGATGAGATCGTCGCTCCCCCAAGAGTCATGGCGTGCCCGGACACTTTCCAAAACGGGCTGACGATAATGAGTGCCAGGATTCCCCCGAGAATCCCGGCAATCAGCGCCCAAACCGTTAGCGGGGTGTCGATCAGCGTCAGTATTCCGCATCCAACAAGAGCCGATGCCAGCGTCCACAGCATCACCGGCCGGCGCTGCTTTTTGTCCCCCACATGGTGATCGGTAAGTGTCCCTCGGCGGGCAAGAATGACCACCACCAGCAACGGCGCCAGACAGATCGTCACGGCAGCCACTAGCCCAGGAATCAGTGCGGCCACCCCTCCCCCACCACGCACTGAAGCGAGAACGAGCAGCAGCGAGAGAACGAGAGGCGGCTGGGCCACTTCCGTTGAAATGCGCGCGATTCGCTGAATCACCGAAGGGGTAACGACCGCGAATTGGGTGTCTGTAGCCACCTAGATTTCCGCCCTTTTCCTAAGCTCCAGCCCGAGGGGCTCGAATGTGTTGGTCAACCGTCGCTGAGCCAGGACAAGCGCCCTCTCAGCCGGCGGGGAATACTTTGCTTGCTGGCCCGCGGCGCGAAGGTCCCCTATGGCAATAACCAAGGTGTATAGCCGCTCGGCCGGGAGCGGGCCCAGGACGTCCACCGCAAAAGCGAAGCGTTCTCCCTGGGCCTTTAGGGCAGGGAACTTGCAGTGGAGGACGAGAATCCAGAACCGATCCACGAGAGCCAGCCTGCGCCAGAGCCGCACCATTGGCGGAATGCCGAGGCCCAGCGATGTGAGCAGGATTCCGCTGTAGAAGAAGGGCGTGAACAGCAGGTACGCCAGATCAGTTAGGGAACTGCTGAAACCGGCGAAACGGAGGCTCATGTAAATGATTTCGTCAATACAGCCCAGGACCATGAGGCCCATTCCGATACCAACGACCGTGGCGCTGGCACGCACCGTTCGGCTGTCACGTGGACCAATGCTGACCCGCAGGACGGACAGGCCCAGACCGCCAAGGATCGCCATGTAGACCGTTGCGTAAACATAGACCGCTGGCTGGTGCACGGTTTCCGGTATGAAGGCATCCGTCGTCGGGACGAAGGATTGAAGCGTGAACGGGATGACTATGGCCAGCAAGAGGGCGGCTAGAAACAGTGGCCTGCGAGTCACGCGCTGCTGGGTCTCCGGTTCCGTGGACAGTGCACTGAAAACACCCTCCCGGACCAGCCACACCGCAGCGGTAACGAGGAGGTTCCGCACCAGGTGAAGCCAGTTGGTCCCCCCGATGAGAGCGTCAAGGGTGCTTTCAGGGACGATTTGGCCGGTACAGAAGAGACCTACGACGCCGACGCCGGTTGCTCCCAGGAATGCCGTCGATGCGTTGTGGCGCGCCACGAGGTACAGCCGTGCCACGAAGACAACCGTCAGCAGCCAAAATGCAGCTTGAATCACAATCCAAAAATCCGTTCTGCGTTGGAGACGCAGGTGTCCTGGCCTGTGACCAGGCGTTGAGCCAGTGCGTAGGCGAGGTTTTCCGCCGCTTGCTCCGCCTCTTCCAGGGGAATCGCAGCGGGCCGGCACATCCAGCTGATCCCGCGGCGCTTGCCAACTCCGGAGAAGAAACCGGCCGACTCCAGCCCGTCAGACGGCTCACCCTTGTGCCCCAACAGGATGTGCCCGAATTCGTGCAGAATGACATGCCGGCACCAGAAAGCGTGACCGCGGCGGTATTGAATGAGACCACGAGCCGGCATATCAACCCAGCGACCCGTCACACCGTCTGCCAGGACCCCATCTGCTACTTCATCGAACTCCAACGGTTTCCCGTAGGCCCGCTCCACTGCAGTGATCAGGTGCGGGAGGGTGGGAGAGGCCGGCAGCTGCAAAGACTCGATTGTCTGCAGGGACAACTCAGTAGGTTCTAACAATTGGTTCCCCATCAGTTCCCACCCCAGTGAACATGCCACTGAAATTATTTCAGTGATGTGTAATATTGGTTTAGCGCCTGACTGGACTAGTCAGGCAAGGGCAAACCATACCAAGGCGCCCTTAACTCTGCTTGTCACGCGGCGCGCATCTGTCATTTCCCCACGTCAGATAGGTAAACGATGCGACACGCTGCAGCAGCCAGCCGATCTAACCGTACCCATACGGTTAGACTCGCCAGCATGAGCGCATCCAAAACTCGTCGTCCAAGAGGCACCGGCCTCGACAACGTGATTCTGCGTGTTGACGTCTCACCGTCCGCAAAGGACCTCGTGGACCGCGTGTCGGCCCACACCAATCTTTCCAAAGGCCTCGTCACAGAACGGCTCCTACTTGGCATCCCCCTGGATGCCCGCGGGCTGCCGCTGTGGGACGACATTGACGACTATAAGGACCAGGGAGCGCTGCCTATACCGAAGGCCAGTTAATAACTGAAGGCCCGCACGTGGCGGGCCTTCGTTAAGTATTTAGTTCAGATCAGGTTCTTGGCGGGATTCGATCTGAACTTTTATCCAACACCCACCCAATGGGTGGATTTTGTCGTTCCCCCGAAGGAGTAACTGCTGTCTATGGTACCGGAAGTCAATTCCGCGTCAACGCACTCACGCGCGGGTGTCGCCGGGGAAACCACCCCTGAGCAGGCGTGGATCCTCGCACCCCTGATTGCAGGACAGGCGTCCTACCGCCCGGGCCGATGGATCGGGACAAGATTCCAATACCCCCGTCCCGTGACCCCGCCCGCCATCACGAAGTCGCTGCCCGAGCAGCCTGCAGCGGTCATGATCCACGGTGCGGACGGCTCCGTAAGCACGCTTTGCATCGACCTGGATACCTCCAAGGCACTGAAGAGCGTCGTGGACTCAGACGCCGCACGACTGAGGAAGCTTCTGGAGGAAGCCAAGGTCGGTTACGTGGAGGACTTTTCCCCCAGCGGCGGCAGGCACCTCTACGTTCCCCTGCAACGACGCCTCACGGCCGCCGAAGCCCGTGAGCTCGTAGAAGCCCTCGGCCTTCTCGCCGCCAGCCTTGACCCGAGCCCCCACCAGAACATCACGGACGGATGCATCCGCGTTCCGGGCTCAAGACATAAAACTGGTGGCCACCAGACCCTCGTCACTCCCCTGGCGAACGCCTACGCCACACTCCGCGTTCGTAATTCGCCACGTGCCGTGGCAGCACTTCGTGCCGCCCTTGCCCCGGAGCTGGCCCGCAACAAGGCCATCCACCAGCGCCAGGCCAAGGCAGCAACGACAGCTAGGGCTACTGGCGCCCAGCTCTCCATGGCCGGCAGTGAGACGCCCCTGCGCCGGATTGCACGCACCGGGCTCTATGACACTGCCAAGTACGCCAGCCCCTCAGAGGCCCGTCTGGGCGTACTGAACCACTTCGCTGGCTGCGGCTGGTCACTGCAAGACGTGGAAAACGAACTCAGCGGCCAGTTCCCCGGTCTGGCAGCCCTCTACGGCACGCAAGCAAACCAAGCCAGGCTCCTCCCCTTCGAATGGTCCAAAGCTCAGGCCTACACCAACGCCGGCAGCACCAAAAAACGCGGGTCCCGAGAAACCGGGAAAAACAATGCCCTTATTAACAACACAAGCCGTACTGAACTCACAGGGGGGGCCACCAACCGCAGCTCCGCTTCAATCCACCAACTCGTCAACGACTTGGAAAACGTCCTGTACGCCGTACTGGACCACCGGCTATCAGCCAGGGGCCGGGAAGGACTTAGTCTGCGACTCTTGATCCGCGGCCTGCTGGGCTACATGCGGGCGAAAGAAACAGATTTGCTCGACGTCGGTTGCCGAACCCTCGCCGTCGCCTTGGGAAAACATCACGTCACCATTGCCCGGCTGCTGCCCGTGCTGGCCCAGGCTTCAGACGGGATCCTCACCAAAGTCGCGGACGCCCGCCATAAGGCGGCAGACGCCTACCTCATCCAGTTGCCCCAGCACTACCAACAACTGGCGAGGGAGCTGACGTGGCGCAAAGGACGTATTCATGCTGTGCGGCCCGTCTTCCGCCACCTGGGGGATGTTGCAGCTCTCATATACGAGGCCATTGAACGGGCCCGCCGCTCCCCCACCACCGCTGACCTTGTCCGCTCCACAAGCATCAGCCGTAACGCCGTATCAACGGCGTTGGCAGATATGGAAGCCCTGGGCATGATCCAGCGCGTCCACGGCCAGTGGAAGACTGTGGCGGTCAATCTCACCGATTTGGCCGCCCGGTTGGGTGTCCTGGAGGACTACCAGAGCCATATCAGCCGCAACCGGTTTGAACGCGCTGCCTGGCACGCATATCTGGACCGGTTCCTCATCAAGCACCTCGAGGAACAAGACCTGTACGACCCCGAGCGGGACGAATACTGGCTGCCACCTGGCGAGTCACACATTTGGGACGCTGCATAGGTAACCAGAGCGGCACAACGCGCCGGGGAAGGCGTACGCAGCTTTGCAGGTCTAATAGGTCTAATTGGGTTATTAGGTATAAAAGTCCCAAATGGTGATATATAGTTTTTATACCTAATAGATATCTGCCCGCCGAGCGCCTGGCTCGGTAGGGGATCGGCCTCGGGGCTGGACCTATTAGGGTCATAAGCGTTAATAGACCCTTTAGGGCGCGTGTCGCTATAAGCGACATTAGGGACATTGAATACATTGGGACCATCACCGATTGGAGATTCCATGGCAGCGACCATCTACGCCCTCATCAATCAGAAGGGCGGCGTCGGCAAGACGACAGAAACCTACAACCTGACCAGGGCGTTGGTTGCCACCGGCAAACGCGTCCTGGCAATAGACGCCGACCCGCAGGGCAACCTCAGCGGCATCCTGTCTGCAGACAGCGTGGAAGCTGACCAGCTCACGTTTGCTGATGTTCTGCTGGGGGAGAAGGTCCACGACGTGGAAGTGGACGGCATCTGGGAGGGACTCGCTGTTCTACCCGGCAACTCCAACACCACCAAAGCCATCCAGCAGCTGCACACTGAGCACGGCCGCGAGTACCGGCTAAAGGAAGCCCTGACGGACAGCCTGGACCGCTACGACATCATCCTGATCGACTGTGCACCCAGTTTGGAGCTCCACACCATCAACGCGCTTGCGGCTGCTCACCGCGCCCTGGTGATCTGCCAACCGGGCAAGTTCTCCCTCGACGGTTTGAGCCAGCTGCAGCTGAGTTTCGACAGCGTCTCCCGCTACTACAACCCCCTACTCACAGTGGCCGGAGTGATAGTCAACGGAAACCGCAACACGCTTACGCATCGGGCCTGGATTGGCGATCTCGCCGAAGCTTCACCCTGGAGGGTATTCGAGCCCTACGTGCCTTATTGGAGCGTTATCCAGGACGCCATGGAGGCCGGCCTGGGCCTGGACGAATGGCCCGGAGACGATAAGGCGCGGCAGGCCTACGAAATTTACGCACGACATCTGGCGCACCTCGACGAAATCGAGCTTCGCCCGCACCTGGAGAAGATGTTCCCAAAGCACGACTACAGCACTCTGGAGAGCTGACATGGCACAACGACCTGCACGGCGAAAGAGCACCCTCGGGGCAGCGCACCCGATCGAGCATCAAAACAATCAGACGTCAGTGGCGACGACACAAGAAGATGTGGACCTTCCCGCTGACACTACGGACCTGACCCCTCCACCTTCGTCGGCAAAGGAAGAACCTGCGGCTCCGGTGGCTACGTCCAAGGGTGCCAATAGGGCCGGCAAGGCGCAGCCCAAGGGAGCCTTCTACGCGGACGAGGACGTACTGGAACGCATCCGGGCCGCATGGTTTCACACCCCAACGACCGCCGCCGAGCGCGAAGCATCATTTTCAGACTTCCTCCGGGAAGCTGCGCTGGAACGAATGCAGCGGCGCGAGAAAACCTACAACGACGGCAATCCGTTTCCCTTCGTCCCCTCCGGCAAAATCGCCCGCGGGCGACGCTAAAGCATGGGTCTGTTATCTCTATTAGGCCTAATAGAGATAACAGACCTTATAACGCGGAGCAGGACTAGACTAGGCCGGTGATAATCACCGGCACAGTCACCACATCGGACGGAACTTTCGACTACCTCAGCGCTGAAGCAGCGACCTATGAGGAAGCCCGGGCACAACTGGACGTGCTTCTGTCAGCGGATCAAAAACTCATTGTCATTCGCACCGACAAGGACTAAGCCATAGGCGACATTTCCCAGGGAGCCGATTTGTGCCCCTGGGAGTTACGCTCCGGAGATGTCGTGGCGAAGGTTCACCGTTCCGGCAGCGCGACGCTCTCCGCCTCTAGTTCCGGGCGCGGGCGGACGTATCTCACCGCATGGCGGAACGCGTTGCCCGTCCAGGCGGCGTCGGCGGAAATCTCCACCACCAGGGGCTCCACCAGAGTCAGGGACACCGGCCCTTTGGTTTTGCTGAATCTGCTCAGCATGGTCTCGGTCATAACCTCCGGCCATGGATGAGTGCCCTGCGGCGGGCGCAGGTAAGCGGACAGATCGCGTGCAGCCTTCGCGGTAAGTGGGGTGGAACGTCCAACAATCCGCAGCCGACCGTCAATGGGCAGGCCGGCGACAATGTATTGGGGCCGGTCCAGTGGGCCTATGACGGCAGCGCACACCACGTCCAGGGATTCGCGGCGCTTCACCTTTACCCACTGGCGTACGGGTTGGTAGCTCTGGGCGGCGCCTTTGACTACGAGCCCTTCCAGGCCAGCGTGGTGTAGTTCCTCGAACCATTTGAGGGCCTGGGAGCGGTCCCTGGTTGTGGGGGAGAGGTTCAGCGGAGGTTCCCATGCGCCGGCCAGCTGCTCCAGCAACTCCCGCCGCTGAGACAGGGGCGCTTCCCTGATGTCGTGTCCTGCGACGGCCAACAAATCGAAGGCAACGAACGAGGCCGGGTGTTCCCTGACCAGGGCGGGCAGGCTGGCTTTTGAGGTCACAAGACGCCGCTGCAGCGCGTCAAAATCGAGCCTGTCAGCGGTCCACATGACCGCTTCTCCGTCGAGAACACACCCGGGTGGAATCTGGTCCGCCAAAGCCTCCGCGAGGTCCGGAAAATAGGGGGTCAGGTCCTTGCCCTGGCGCGACCACAAAGAGACCGCGGCGGTTCCTATCAGGGCGCACATTCGGAAGCCATCCCACTTCGGCTCATAGACGCTGCCGCCCGGCAGTGCCGCCTCTGCCGGGACCGATTCAACTGCTTTCGCAAGTGCCAGAGGCACGGGCGGCTGCAGCGTGGCCGGGACGTCCTCAGTCATGACAGCCACGCTACCGCCGCCGCCAGCCCCAAGAGGGGTTACGCTGCCGGCTCCGCACCCCGCGTCCGTGATGGGCGCGAGCCGTTCAATGCGATTTGCAAGGACGGAGAATAAAACCGCTGCAATCCATGGCTTTTGTCAGGGAGCCCTGACACACTGGTTGTCAGGATTTGCTGACAGAAAGGTAGTTGCGATGGGTTGGGTGTCGGAGGACAACGAGCACGAAGGATGGGGGGCGGCGGTGGCGCCAGACGGGCGCTTGTCCGGAACTTCTACAGGTCAAGGAATGCTCTTCCAAGGCATCACCGGGAGGTACCCCAGGGATAAGTACATGCCGGACTACGAGGTCATTCCGCACGCTGACATCACTGGCTGGCGGGGGAGCTGCGAATGCGGATGGGAAGGACTGCTCTGGAAGCGTGTTGCGTCACCTGAAGAGGCTAAGGCCAGCCTTCGGCTCGCCTACGCCCCCTTTGATGGGTTCGCAGACGCTTCTCAGTCCGTTGAAGACGCAATACATGATGAATGGAAGGCCCACGTCCTTCCATCCTCAGCAGTCGCCGGTGTGAAGTCTGCTGCCCGCGAGTACAACCAGGCGGGCCGACGCCTGGATCAGGCGGTTTCCGCAGCGAAGGCCGCCGGCGCTTCCTGGGCCGACATAGGAAAGGCTGTTGGCATTAGCCGCCAATCGGCCCATGAAAGGTGGGCTGAGAGGTCCGGGCAACTCTAGAGGGGCCTAGGCGTCACCGCGTGACGCCTAGGCGTGACTGGCGTCGGAATTTCAGCCGTTCACAAGGGGTTCAGGCGGCTGCCGCCCCCGCGTCTGTGATGCCAGCCAGCAACCATTGCTCCGACAACGGCTCCCGGCGCAGCTCGAACGTGCGCAGCGCAGACGTCGAGGTCAGGCGGACCTGCACCTGCCAATGCTCCACACTCACCAGGTCACCGCACCCGACAGGTGCCCGCTTGGCGGTGTTCCACCAGTCCGCACGGGTGAACCAGCGCACCGGTTCCGCGGCGACAGCCCAAATCCGCCCGTCATACCTGACGGCCAGGGGAATACCCTTCGCCGTGAACCGGACGTGCACCGGCACGTCCAGAGCCTCATCACTTGCTGTTCTTGCCACGGGTCCGCTCTCCCAAATTCCTGTTCATCATTTCCTCCCGACGGGTAACCGCCGAACTCCACACCCAAGTCCGGTACGTCACCGGCCCGTCCTTCCACGTGACCTCAGCTGCTTTCGCTGTCCAGGCGAAGACCTCACCGTCCACCAGCTCAGCGCAGTTCGGGAACCTGATCCACGCCTTTACCGGGATCCCCGGATACCCGTTCTTGACCGGGAAGTGCTCGAAATCGAGCTCTTCCACGGTCAACCCGATTGGGCTGGCCCGCCGTGCGTACTGCGCCTGCAGCGAGGCCGCAAAACTCTCGGAGGACATACCACAACCTTAGAACACATATTCGAATAGACACGCCAATAGAAGGCGGCCAAGGATTTGGCCGCCACTGCTCATCCTCACCTAGGGGTCCGACAAACGGACCCGGGTTATACCCAATGGGGACAGCTTTGAGCTGTGCGGAGGGCTCCACCTGCCCACAGTGGGCATAACCCGGGCCAAAACGCTGGGGTTCCGCTGCGCTTCACCCTGGTGGGCGTCCGCTGGCGCGGCCGGCTGTTGGGCCCAGTCCCGGCTCCGCAAGGCTCCGCCGTCCCTGGCCCCGGTGTGTCTACGACGATGCTCCTATAGGCGTCAAATTAGTTCGAGGGTTCATTGAATACGCCCGAGTCTTGCCCAGTGAAGACAGTTAGGCTGATGCTTTCACAGCCTATTCAGGCTGCTGGATAGCCAAGGGGGAGCGCATGAACCAGCACCAGTCTGGAGTAGTTGGATTTCACGAAGTGGACCAGGACGGTAACCCGTTGACGGCAGCGGCGGAGGGCCCAGTTGAGGATGTTTCCCGGTCCGGCCCCAAGCTGAACCCGTTCATCGGGGTGCTTTGGCTGGTGGTTGGGGTGCTGGTTTTCGGCGGCATCGGATTCCTTTTGAATGCTCCCTTGTCTGTGTCAATGACTGATCGGGTCAGCATGGCCTACGTCCTATTTTCATTTGCCCAGCCAGCTGTATTCGTCGGAATCCTGACCTTCCTCGGCCTGATGTTCTGGCATGCCTCGCAGTGGCAGCGCCGGCGCGGATAGGCCAGGACATGTGGGCCTAGGGTACTTCTTGCTCGGTGAGCCAACGGCGGTAGGTCGCCGCGAGCTCGTCATTACGGATGCGTCCGCGTTCCAGGCGCGAAAGGATGGACACCCATTGGCCGAGTTCGCCGGCCACTGTCGCAATGGTGAGGCCGAGTTCTGTCCGCATGCAGCGGAGGTCTGAGTTGTCCGGTGCCGGCCTGGGGTTGGTGATCTGGCGGTAGATCTCCCGGGCTGCGTAGCGTTTGAGGCAGCGCATGATTTCGCGTTTGCTCTTGCCCTCGGCCGTCCGTTTAGCCACGTATTCCTTGGTCCGTTGACACGAGCCCATACGCACCAGGACCACCTGATGCAAGGCGTTATTGGCGCTTCGATCGCCGCCCCTACTGAGCCGGTGGCGGGTTGTCTTGCCCGATGAGGCTGGTACTGGCGCGACTCCGACGAGCGAAGCGAATTGGGCTTCGTTGCCCAGCCGGTCCGGGTTGTCCCCGAAAGTGATCAAGAGCTGGCTGGCTACTTCGGTCCCGACTCCTGGGAGATCACAGAGCAGCGGAGCGTAGCTGTCGAGGATTTCCTTGAGGGCCGCGTCGGCAGCCTCGATTTCTGCTCCCAGTGCTTGGCAGCGTGTTGCCAATGCCTTGAGGGTCATTAGGGTCACGTACTCGGGGTCTGCCAGGTGCCCGGAAGGTCTCGTGCGCTGCAGGGCAGTAATCAGCGCTGAGGTAGCCATCGCCCTGTATTTCGCCCGGATCTTGTCCGGGGCCGAAACGAGGAGCGCCTTGATCTGGTTGATGGCCGCGGTGCGGGCTTTGATCGCTGATGCGCGTCCGGAACGTATGATCCGTAGGCATTCCACGGGGCCGTCTTTGGCCTTCGGGATCGCCTTCGTCCGCCCCTCAAGCACGGATTTGGCGGCCTGGTAGGCATCCAGCGGGTCGGACTTCCCGTTGAGCCGGCGGGCGGCCCGGTTGGGGCGGTTTACCTCCAACACGGTCAGCCCTTCACCGCGGAGGGTTCGGGCGAGTTCGGCACCGTAGGAGCCGGTTCCTTCGACCCCGACGGCCAGGACTGTGCCGTAGGAGGTGATGAAGTCGATGATTTTCCGGTATCCGGATCCCACGGCCAGGAATTCCTTGTCCGCGAGGGGTTTGCCGTGTTCGTTGATCACGGCGACGTGGTGTGTGTCGGCGTGGGTGTCTATGCCCGCGATGACTTTTGTTGGTTTGCTTGCCAAGATGGAAATTGCCCCTCAGTCGCGTCGAATGCTGATTGCTCGGGCGCGGGCCAGGTGGGCAGACAAAACGGTAATGGGACTGGTCGTATCAGGCTCCTATGAGGTCATGTCCGCCTGGCTCGACACCCCTTTTAACGGACCTTGAGCCGGCGGACAGATCGTCGGGAAGACAGTGCCGCCTGGTACGTCAGTTTTTGGCTGGGTCACGCCGGCTCAAGGACTGTTCCAGTATTACCGTTTTTTGGCTGCTGTCCTTCGGATCGTACGTGCCCGCTCCACCCCATCTAGCCCCTCCTTCGTCGGGGCCTGCAGGGGCAGGAATTTCCTTCCGGCGCTCCTGCGTCGCTTATTTCCTTCAGGAATTTCCCGCCCTTTGCCCTTGCGGGTAGACGGGCCTCCGTCGGGCACAGCTCCGCAAAGCTCCGCCAGCAGCCAAAAAACAACGGGGGGAGAGGGGAAGCTGGCCGGTCACCACTGGTCGCCCCACCCACCACAATCCTCTGCAAAAGGACGAAAACATGAACACCACACCCACGCTGGAAATGCTCGACCCCAAGACCTTGACCATCGACATCAACGTCCGCAAGGACGCCGCGCTCACCCCGGCCTTCGTGGCCAGCATTAAGGAACACGGCGTACTCGAGCCAGTGATCGCACACCGCAAGGACGACGGCACCGTGCACGTCCTGATGGGACAGCGCCGCACCCGCGCCGCCGTCGAAGCCGAACGCCCCGAGATCCCGGTCATGGTCACCGAAAGCCCCGAGGAAGCAGAACGAATCCTCACCCAGGTGGTCGAGAACATTCAACGCTCCGCGCTGACCGAGGCCGACGAGGCCGATGCCTACCACCAGCTCTCCCTGATCGGCGTGTCAGCGGCACAGATCGCCAAGAAAACCGGACGCACCAAGATCAACGTCGAGGACGCGCTGAAAGCCAAGTCCACCACCGCCGGGGACGCCGCCCTGGGCAGGGGATGCACCATCGAAGAAGCTCTGATACTGGCTGAATTCTTTCTTATGTGGACACTGCGCGCCTCACTGTCGAGTGGGCTAAGGGGTGTTGCACTGGAAAGGTGACGCAGATGCGGGTTGTTACGACCAAGTCATCCGGGACGGTTTCCGCTGTTATGCTTCTGGATCCAGACGGGGCCGCAGTGGTCCCAGTCTGCAGGTTTTTGCAACATATCCTGGATTCCGGATGCAGTCCGAACACTGCATCTGCCTACGGCTTTGACCTAAAGAACCTGTTTGAATTCCTTGAGGAGACGGGCACGGACTGGGTCGAATTCCGCCCTGCTGTGGCCTTGAACTTCTTGGGCTGGTTGAGGAGGCGACCGAGTCGGAGACCGGCACAGCGCCTTGGTCTTGCCATGACCGTCCCCGAGGGTCGGCTACTGGCCGCAGCCACCGTGGCCCGTGTGCTGGCGGCCGTTTCGAGCTTTTATGAGTCGGCCATTGTCGCCGAGATGTTCGACGCTGAGAACCCGATGCGACAGCAACCTGATCGGTCGCTGTCGATGGTGAGTGAGCGGCACCGCCCTTTCACAGGAGGTGCAAGCAGGCAGCAGCCGATGCGGCGGCAAATCAGGGTCAAGTTGCCTCTAAGACTGCCGCGTCCCTTGGCGATACCGGAAGTCGAGGCCCTGCTGGACAGCATGACCTCCCTGCGGGATCTGGCCATGGTCCTGCTGATGCTTGACGGAGGACTGCGCCCAGGGGAGGTGTTGAGCCTGCACCTTGAGGACGTATCGTACGGGCACCGGCGCGTCACTATCCGCAAACGTGACGATCATCCACGCGGCGCGAGGGGGAAATCCCGCCGAGAACGCGTTGTTGATGTGCTCGAACCTCGCACCTTGGACGCCGTCAACCGGTATGTCATGCGTGAACGCCCATCCCAATCAAACAGCCCCTTCCTCTTCCTGGTGGGCGGCCGCGGTGCCCGATCGTGTGATCCGCTGTCGTACGACGCGCTGGTACGGATGTTCGCCCGCCGGCTGAACAGGCTCGGATTGCGGGCACCTGAGAAGACACCGCATGCACTGCGTCATACGCATGCGACCCTGATGTGGGAAGCGGGCATGCGTGAGTTGGCACTCCAACAACGCCTGGGCCACGCGTCACCGGAGTCGACCCGGATCTACACCAGGGTGTCGGACTCACAGGTTCGCGACGAGTACCGCGCAGCCTTGGGTGCTCTCCAGTGAACGCCGTTCGAGGGGCAATTGCACGAGATGACGTTCCGAGGGAACGGCGCCATGCTTCGGAGGCGGATTACGGCGCGTGGGTAAAGGCGTTTATTCCGCACGACGCGGCCCGCTACGAGCGGATGGCGGCCTATCGCCGGTTTGTTCAGGCGTGGCCCGATTTGGAGGACTGGTTCCGAGCGCCTCTTCTGGTTCGGGCCGGCTTCACCGGCGGACCCCTTCGCGCCACCGGGCGCACGGGCACGTTCAGCGCCAGCGGATATTTGGTTTATCTGGCCTTCGTGCACGGCATCGGGCTGGACTACGAGTTCCTGTTTGTCCGCAAGTACGCCCGGCTCTTCAGCATCGAGGCCGGCGGCAAGGGGCTCGGAGTGGACCTGGATCTCTTTGAGGCCCACGTAACAAGGCTGGATGAGTTGGGATACGGCCCAGATTCTGCACGGACGAACCTCACCTGGGCGATCGGTCGTCTCCTTCTGCACCGCGGTGACCCCGACATTACGGCAATCACTGCCGAGGACCTGTTTGATATGGCTGAGCAGATACGGTCCTTCGGTCAGCGGGAGGACTTCGCCCAGCTGCGGGCCGCTCTCTATCAGCAGTCCCCTTGGCAGATGACCGGCGAGAACGCCGGCGAACGCTTCACCAGAGCCCATCTGGCGAAAGTCCACTGCCTGCACGTCCTGCTTTTCAACATCGGCCAGGTCACCAGCCCGCCGATTTCCGGCACCAGGCGCCGCAAGAGCTGGGAAGAAAACCTGCTCCCGGAAACCTGCCCACCCCGAATCCGGACAGTCGTTGAACGCTACCTCCTCACCCGCCTTGAAGCACATTTCGACCGACCACAAACCGTCAGGATCGCGAGGGAAGGCCTACGGCGTTTCGTGAACTGGCTCGGACGCGAACACCCAGACATCACATCCATGGCTCAGCTTAACCGGACCTTGATCGAGGAATACCTCCGCTGGCTACCCACCTACCCGAGCCAGAACACAGGGCAACCTTTGCATGTGACCACCCGCAAGCACGAGATCAACGCCATCGGCGCATTCTGCCGCGATACCAGCATGTGGGGTTGGGACGACGCTCCTCGAGGCCCACTTCTCACGGCCCGGGACGCACCCCGCAGGCAGGAGACAATGCCCCGGTACCTACCCCGGCACGAGGTGGACACTCTGATGAGCGCGATAGAAGCGCTCACCGACCCGTTGCAGCGGACGGCATTGTTGCTGCTTCGGTGGTCTGGCGCGAGACGGGATGAGATCCGGCGGCTCACCTGGGACTGTCTCGACACCTACGCGAGCGGCCACCCTCGCCTTCGCATCCCAGTCGGCAAAGGCCATTCCGAACGCCTCATCCCTCTCCACGCCGACGCCGCAGTTGCCCTGCAGGAGACAATCAACCAAGCCAGGGCAATGAACGCAGTGGCGCGACGCGATCCCACCACCGGCCGGTTGGAGAACTACATCTTCGTCCGCAAGGGCAAACTCTTATCGTCGGCGACCCTTTTCGATGACGCCTTCGAGAAGGCCTGCACCGAGGCCGGTCTCGTCGATTCCAAGGGAACCAGGACCGTCAGCGCACACAGGCTACGCCACACCCTCGGCACACAGCTCGCCGAAGGGGGAGCCAGAATTCAAACCATCATGACGATCCTCGGGCACAAAAGCGCGTCGATGTCCATGATCTACAGCAGGATCTCCGACCCTGTAGTCCGTCGACAGTATGAGGAGGCATTGGCTTCAGGTACCCGGATTGCCGGTCCGGCAGCGGAGGCGCTAATAAAAGGAAGGCTTGACGACGAATCCGTTCACTGGCTGCAAACCAACTTCCTCAAAACCGAACTCGAGCTCGGACACTGCCTGAGACTGCCAGCAGAAGGTCCTTGCGAATGCGAGCTGATGCTTACCTGCCCTAAGTTCCTCACAACCAGCGAATATGCTCCCCGGCTTGAGGCGCGACTTGGACGGGAAGAAGAACTTATAACTGATGCTGAAGCCCGTGGGTGGCAACGTGAGGCCGAACGTCATCAGGCCACACGGCAGCGCATTTTGAAGCTACTTAAAGAACTGAAACCAGATGCGCCGGAGGAGATACCGGCGCAAAGCTAGAGGGGTCAAGGCTCAGCCTTGACCCCTCTGAGACCTACTCCATGCCTTCGGGCAAGGAAAAGGGACTAGTTAATCGTTACGCTCCAAACATCCACATTTCCGCTGAAGAAGAAGCATGTGTCTCTCGGCCAGACGGGGCCGCGGTCCGGGCTGGCATAATAAGCGCCCAGCGAGCCCGAGTAGTACCAAACATGCCCGTTGTTGTTTCCCGGGCAAAGTTTATAGATCCCGGGCATGTAAAAACTCATCGTCCCCGCGTTTGCAAAACAATATTCCTTGTTATCGCCTGCCCGGACGATGCTATAGAAATCCACGTTGTTGCAGATTGGATTCGTGATCATGAGCGTCGGAGTGGAGGACGCTTCGCGCTCGATGCGCTTGACCTCATTCGCGGTTGTTTCCGGATAGTACTTTTGGATTTCTTTGAGGCTTGAGCCGCGCAGAACAAAGTCTTTGACACTGAAGGCGTTGCGGACCTCCTCAGCCGAGAGGAGCCGGCTGTTCTCGGGCGTGATCACCTGGCCGCCGTCGATCGTCTCTCTGGCGACTGATTCACCTCCGTAGACGATGGCCCCTGATGAAGAACTCACAATCGGTGCTTGGTCTGCTTTGTTCTTCGGTGACGCGTTCGCCGCGACCAGACCGGTACTCATGAGCACGGCGAGAAGAGCCCCAGTGAGCCTTAATGATTTGCGAATATTTCGCACTATTCCCCCATTAATATTATGTTTTGGATTTTGTGGCGCGCGAAAGTATGGATGCCGCGTAAGTCGTTACGACATCCATACTTGGCCGCGAGGCCGATACTTAAGGAGCGGGAGTGTATTCCGGGTAGTACTGCCGGATAGTTTCCGGACTCATCCCGTTTTTGGCCATTTCTTGGCTGCTAAATTGGGACCTAACGTCATCCGCCGTCAGGCGCTTGCTGTTCCACTCACCGATTGTCTTATAGCAGAAGTCACTAGGATCGTTGGCCTTGGCTTCGTCATAGCATTCTGGATGAGCTTCACGGTCCGACACAGAAGCAGACTTCGATGGCGCAGAAGGTTCAAGCGCACCGTAGGCAACGGCTGCGCCTGCCATCAGAAAGCCACCAGCAATCACCATGGACACGGATGCTTTGAGTTTCTTCATCTTGATTCCCCCAAATCTCTGACTTCCCTGAGTCAGTAAAGTAAAAAGTAACACATTTCGTTCTACGAACTCCCCCCCGCGCATCTCATGCAGAGGGTAAACCATGGCCCAATGCTTAGGCTGCTGAAAGTGAATCTGGAACACGTCGCCATTGACTCCGGCTAGATGTCCACATAATTGAAGACGACCCAGACGCGACCGAGGAACTAGAATCAGTCCTCGCCGACGAACCGGACATGCTCATGCACGTCACCCAGCGCCTGCGCGACAAGCGGGACATCGCCGCCGCCCGCGCGGCGCTCATCGCAGAACTCGAAGGTCAAGGGAAGACCGTCCTGGAGGACGCAGGCCACTACGCCGATGAAGACGCCCTGTACGTCTCGGCCGCGAACCGGGCCGACGGCGAACCCGCCACCGAGGACGACGCCAACGCCTACGTCCTCCAGCGCAACTGGCAAGGCCATTACTCCGCCAAACCTGCCATCAACGGGTGGAAGGAGCTCGGTTTCACCCCGCGCCACGAACGCTACGACGGCGGCCGCCAAGCACAGTCCGGCCCGATGACCGAGGAACAGAAAGCCGAGCGGAAGACCCTGATCGCCAACAACAAGGCTATGGAATCTGTCCTGTTAACTGAACTTCATCGTAGAGTCTGGATCAGGGTTCTCCGGAGAGGTGGTACTCATGGACGACGTGCGGCTCAAACTGCTCGAGGGACGGACTGGCCTACTGGCAATAGGCGCCGTGGTCCCAAGAACGGACGGCCTCTTGCCCTACGTCGTCATCGACGACAAAGGGCAAGAGATCGAGGACTTCTCAGTGTTCCTCCGGGATCTCGTTCTGAGCGATATGAGCCCTTTGACCGTCCGCTCCTATGGCAATGACCTGCTCAGGTGGTGGCGCGTTCTTAGTCTGCTCGGCAGTGGATGGGAGCAGGCGACCCGCGCCGAAGTCGAGGTCCTCGTGGGATGGATGCGGTCCGCAGTGAACCCTCAGCGGCGGAGGACCGGTAGCCGGGGCAGGAATTCGCGCACCGGTAAGCGTCCCCTGGCCGGGGGCTATGCACCGGCAACTATCAATCACGCCCTCTCGGTAATCTCGTCTTTTTACTCCTACCACGCACGCTTCGGTCGTGGACCCCTGATAAACCCGGTCCCTGAAGCTGCCGGCCGGAGGCGCATGGTCCACCGAGGCCGGATCGCAACAGCGCCACGGGAAAATCGGGCTCCTCTGCGGCAAAAGAAGTCCGAATGGCTGCCCCGTTCCATCCCGGATGACCTTTTCGACGATTTGATGGAGGCTCTGCGGACCAACCGCGATCGTGCCCTGGTGAGTATGTATGTCTCCTCCGGAGCCCGCGCGAGTGAACTGCTCGGCGTCCACGGCGATCAGATCGACTGGGCCGGGCAACGTGTATGGGTCGTATCAAAAGGATCCCGTCTCCTGGAGCCGGTGCCTGTCTCACCGGAATCCCTGCAGTATCTGACCATGTACTTCCACGAGCACGGAAGTCCACGGCCCGATGAATTAATCTGGCGTGCACTCCATGGCAAACCGCGGCCGCTCACGTATCACGCTGCCCGCCGAATGCTGCAACGGGTGAACGCAGTGCTGGGCACGGACTGGTCACTACATGACTTCAGACACACGACCATCAATCGCATGGTCGCTGACCCTAATCTGACCTTGCCTGAAATCATGGCCGTCAGCCGGCACCGACAAGTCTCCTCGATGACTCCCTATCTACGGCCTCGGATCGATGAGGTCTTCCAAAAAGTACAAGAGCACATGGCATCCCCACGGCCCCAACCAACGCTGACCCCAGGCTACGATCCCGACGACTTCTCAGTGGTGTTCGGTGCCTAAGGCCCTTAAACGACCACAACAGCGGCCGGTAAACGCAGCTGTTCCCGGGAGAACCCGGAACCAGACCGTCATCATTGCTGCTCCGGCGGCGCGACCGGAAATTCCGCCATGGCCTCGCGGTGATCTGGACACCGCAAGTCCCGAGAGCATCATCGCCTTGACCGACACGATATGGCCACGCAGTCAGCCACGTGAATCACTGCGCCATCACGGGCTGAAATGGCTGCTGTCTTATCTCGTAAGACACTCCGGACGGACCTGGCAGGAGAAATGGATCTCGTCAGGATTCAACGATGGTCACCGCAAGATGCGCGAGTTGGCCACCGGAAATTTCCGTCTTGACGGTGAACTCGGACATTCGCTGATGCTCCTGTGCTGTCTACGTGTCATTCGCCCTTCGCTGGAAGCCTTCAAAATCAACTCGTTCGTCCGCTACCACGAGCATTTTGAGCAAGCACAAAACGATCCCGATCTCGCCCGCTTCCTTGCCCTCGTTGAACAACAGGACACATCCAACCACTTCAAACGCTGCGCTCGGATGGATGTGGCATCAGCACTTACGACGCAGGGAATCCGGTTCGCTGACCTGAGCGCGGAGGCGTTACTTCACTACGCCGTAGCCACGCGCGAAGGGGGATGGGGCGGCGGTTATGAGACGCACGTCGGTTACCTTGCCTGGCGGGTGATGTCCGAATCCGGGCACTTTCCTGCCCAGGTCCCGCCAACTCTCCGCGCGGCGATGCGATCCCCGGCTCAGACGCCGGCTGAGTTGGTCGACAAACATAACATCATCAACCCGGACATCCGCGACGTCTTCGTTGCTTACCTGACCCGGCGCAGCCACGACATAGACTTCGCCACCCTGCGCGACCTTGCAGCGGACATTTGCGGAAAGTTTTGGAACGGTCTCCAACAGATCAACCCTGGCCAGGCGACTTTCATCATCTCCCAAACGGACTACGAAAGCTGGCGCGCCGTGGTGGCCCTCCGCCGCGACGGAAAACCACGCCTTCAGCTCGAAGCCATCATGACGAACATCAGGGCCTTCTATCTCGACCTGCAGGGCTGGGCGGCCGAAGAACCCGAACACTGGGCCCGATGGGTAGCGCCTTGCCCGATCGCTGGCAGAGAGACCCGGACGGCGGGCAAAGCGGCCCGCCGGGCAAAAGAACGCATGGACTCCAGAATCCGCCTCCTCCAGCCAGTACTCCCGGCTTTCATCGCCGCTGCCACAGAACGGAAAGATCACTTCCAGGAACTTCTGAAAGTGGCCGCCGAAACCCGCAAAGACGAGGTCATCACCATCGGCGGGAAGAAGTATCAACGGCTATACACCGAAGGAGACGCCAGGCACCGCCGCTTCCACGGAGTATCCAACGTCCGCGTGCTTGACCTATCCACCAACCGCAAGATCAACGTGACATTCACCGAGGACGCCGTCTTTTGGCAGTGGGCAGCCGTGGAGACCTTGAGGCACACCGGCCTTCGGTGCGACGAATTGCTGGAACTGTCTCAGCTGAGCATCCGTCAATACATCCGACCGAACGGCGAAATTGTCGCACTCTTGGTCGTCGCTCCCTCAAAGAATGATCGGGAACGCGTCATCCCCATGACCCCTGACCTTTTCCACGTCATCGCCACGATCATTCGACGCCTGACCAGGAACAGGGAAGGCGTGCCACTGGCGACTCGATTCAATCCCTACGACAGAGTCACTAGCGAGCCGCTGCCGTTCCTCTTCCAGCGCACCATCGGACAACGCACCGAAGTGATCAACGCCGGATCGCTTCGTGATGAACTGGCCAAACTCAGCGAAGCCGTCGCCATCGATCATCCCGAGCTGGGTGGTTGCCGCTTCACACCGCACGACTTCCGCCGCCTACTGGCCACGGACCTGGTCAATAACGGTCTGCCTATCCATATCGGCGCCGCACTCCTGGGACACCTCGATATCCAAACAACCCACGGCTACGTCACCGTCTTCCGCGAAGACGTGGTCCGGCACTACCAAAAACACCTCGCCGAGCGGCGCGCCGCGCGTCCAGCCCGGGAATACAAATCTCCAACCGATACGGAATGGGCTGAATTCGAAGAACACTTCGACAAACGGAAAGTCGAGCTCGGGAACTGTGCACGCCCCTACGCCACCCCCTGCGAGCATGAACACGCCTGTATTCGCTGTCCCATGCTCCAAGTCGACCCCGGAATGCTCGGTCGGCTCGACGAGATCCATTCAGACCTGAGGGCCCGACGTGAGCTCGCTCAGACGAAGGGGTGGTTGGGGGAGATAGAAGGCATCGAACTGACCGTTCAGTTCCTCAAACAGAAACGCGCCGACGCTCACAGTGCTGTCCAGCGCGGACAGGTAGACCTGGGTATCCCGGCTGTCCGTCGCTAACGGGTAATTAGTTGGCACGGCCGAACGCTGTCTGATCTTCCCAGGGCCGATTGGGAATCAATTTTCCCCTCCTGCCGGTTACACGCGTCTGGCCACGGGCTCCTTGCCCGCGGCAACCGGCAGACCCGGGACATGTGAAGAGCATGAAAAGGTCCCCGGTTCAACCGGGGACCTTTTCATGCTCAGAGTTCACGCAGCCACCCTGTCAGGGGCTGCGCGTGCTGCTTTGATTTCTGGTCTCCCATTCTTCTGACTCGAAAAACTCTTCTAGCTCCGCCCGCTGACCTTCGGATACTTCAGCGCCATCATCAGCCAAATCAAACAAAGGTAAATAACCTTTCTGCTTGGCTAAGTCGTTGGCAATGGCCAGAGATGCTTTGTCTTCCGCAGAAACTTCTTCATCTCGAAGAATGCGTTGGGCTGCGTGCTCACCTCCGGAGACCTGCAATATCACCATGAGATCGAAATTTCTTAGTTCATGACGCTTCCAGATGCTTTTCAGTTCAAGTGGTCCGTAGGTTGTTTCGCCTGCCCTGTATTCCTGACTGTTCATTCAGACCCTCACTTGTAGCACTCCGTTGTATGCCGTCCTACTTCGCTTCCGTCCTTCTTAAGGTACATCGTTGCGGTGTAACGACCCGATCCATGATTGGCCGCGTAGAACGTGGAAGTGGTCAGGAAGCCGCTGCTGCTCGCTTGCAGCGTCTGACGGGGCCAGTTGTCGTACTCGCCGGTGCCGTCTGGGAAGGTTACGGACCACCAAGTCTCATAATATGCGCCGCCCTGAAGGTCCCATGCCGCGCCGCTGTATGCAAAAGAACTTCCGGAGCACCCTACATAGACGTCAACCTCTGGCCACCACAGACCGGACGGACTGGCTTGGTCATTGTCCGGCTCTTCTTTATTGAGCGACGGCGAAGGCGATGGCAAGGTGGTGGAAGCATAGCTCGGTGCAGCGACCGAGAATAAGGCCAGCATAGTCGCAAGAACAAGTAGTGCTTTACGGACAAAATTCATTATTCCCCCAATTTTCATTCTCATGATCAAACCTCAACTCGTAAGGCCTCCCGGTTTATGGCAGCCCAACAGAGCAGTAGAAGTGATCATTCCCCCAACTTGAGACCCCGGGGATTAGCCGGTTGCGATGAGTCTAGGGCTGGCGCATAGGATTATTCAAGACCTTAGATAAAGGATTGGCGCTGTGGGGCTGTGTATAGAACAGCCAAGGGTATTGGGGTAGGCGCGCGGGCATCTCTTCTTCAAATAGGCATGCTTTTGCAAAAAGGCATCAAAGACAGTTGTGAGCATCTCTTCCGCCGGCGTATATATCGATCAGGTGAAGTAGCGCGTACTAACCCCGATTTTTCATAGTGGTGCGTGAGGGTCGCTGCGTTGAGTGGCTGGTTGATCGGTGATTGTTTTCTGTTTTCGGGCAGGCTGGTGTGGCCCGTTGGTTCGCCTCGGGCTTGGCGCCGGTTCCACTTCCGGTTGTGTGCTGGTCGTCGGGACACGATCAGCCGCGGTTCAGCCGGGAGCGGGCAGGAGTTGTTTGAGGCGGCCGGTGTTCTCCAGTAGTAGTTTCAGAAGGTCCCTTTCTGGCGCTGACTCGGGTAGCAGCAGCTGGTTCCGGCGGGCGCGGGTGATGATTTTCCCGGCGATGGAGAAGACCCGGTAGCGCCAGCGTTTGATGTCCCAGGCCTTGGCGTGATGGCCGTCCGGGAGGGCGGCGAGTTGGACCCAGGAGACCAGGTTGAAGGCGAGGGCGGCGAGGTTCGCCCAGGCCTGGTTGGCGGCGAAATCGAAGAACGGCAGTTTTCCCAGCCCGGTGTTTTTCAGGGTTTTAATCCGGTTCTCGCACCTGCCGCGGGCGCGGTGCCGGGCGTCGAGGAATGGTCCGTGCCAGCGCGGTGAATTGGTCAGCAGCGCGGTGATGCGGTGCCCGTCGGTATCGAGCAGGCTCGGCTGCGCGCCGGGGTGCAGCGGCTCGGCCCGGAGGAACAGTTTCGTGCCCGGCGGGTAATCGGTGAGCGGGATGACGTCGGTGGCGTTGATGACCCACGCGTCGGTGCGTTCGTGCCCGTGCTGGTCCACGGCCGGCTGCCAGTACTGCTTGTCGGTGATCCAGTCGATCATGTGGGCCTTGCCGAACGGGAGGGTGTAGCTGGTGGAGAACTGCACGCCGAGGCTGTGCAGGTGCCAGAGGAACTTCCTGGACGCGCCGGCGCTGTCGGTGCGGACCAGAACCTTCTCCCCGGCCAGTGCCCCGGTGTTGTCGAAGAACTTTTCGGGCAGTTGGGCGATGGCGGTGTCGAAGACCCGGATGTGGTCCTCGGCGCTGTTCGCTCCGGCGTTTCCCGGGCGCAGCACGCAGGCAAGGATTTCCCCGGAGCCGTTGCCTGTGCCGTAGTCACAGGAGGCGATAAAGGGGGCGAACCCGTAGCCGCCTTTGTAGGTGCCGGCGACGTTTTCCTTATCGGAGTGCGAGGTCACCAGGGTCGCGTCGATGTCGACGATAAGCGGATCCGCGGCTGTCGCGGAAAGGGCCGGGTCCCGGTTCCCGGCGGCGTCCCAAGCCCGGGTGCGCAATTCCCGGGTGAGGGTTTCAAAGCCGTAGCTGAACAGCTCCGGGTTGGTCACGGTGCGTTCGAAGAACCGGGACGGCGGTCGCGTTCGAGGGCACCTGACCGAAGAGCCCGGGTGATGACCTGAGGATGTCCAGGTCCGAGGCGTGTTCGCCGCCGGCGGCGAGCATCGCGGCCAGGGAACCGAGGATCTTGCCGCAGCGGTGCTTCGCGCCGGGAGGAACGAACTGGCCGAGGCGTTCCTCGCACAGCCTGCCAAATCCCAGCGCGTCCATGAAGCCGGTAAGGACCTTCACCCCGGAGTGGGAGATCAGCGACTGGCCGGTGAAAGAGACCGGGACGGACGGGAAAACACGGCTAAGATTAGACACCGGAAGGGTGCTCCTTCGCTCGGCAGAATAACGGTCTCGACAACCACTATTTTCCCAGCTCAGAGCACCCTTCCCCTGTTTAAACACGCGCCCAGGAACAGCGCCTCATGAAAAGCCTCGGCGTTCGCTTCCGGTGTGTAACTGGAACAGGTGCGGTAGGGGCGGGCTGTAGACACGCTCTGCGTCGTCGTAGCGGACTGCCAGGGGAACGCGTCCGTCAGCGGTGGCAATCCACTGAACGAGACAGGAGTAAGGATCGAGGAATTGGTCGAGATCACCACTCATGCGTTCTCCATTTACCGACTTCCCGAAACCGGGGAGGCGCTTCCACTTCTTCAGATCGTCCCCTCCAAGACCGACAGGGAACGGATACTCCTCATCTCTCCCGAACTCGCCCATGTCTTCGCACTCGTGAAGAGGCGGCAGACGATTACGATAGTTGGTGCGAGTTTGGCACTATCTGCCATCGAAATATCAGCAGTTATATATCCGAGACTAAAGGTAATGCGGCCTATGGCAATGAGTATGGAGTTATAGGCAACTACGACGCAATCCTCAGGACGAATTTGAACGGTCGTTCGGCCCAATGGAGGGCGGTCGGCATTTGGGACAACGGGCCGCAGCTATATTTCTCATCCACCCAAGTGCAATGCATCGAAAACACGGCATTTCCTATCGTATGTGGAAATCATGGATTGCCTAACGTAACGCTAACGACGTATTCACCGACTTGGCGCTATGACTACAGCACCGTATACGGAAATTACTTGAGCAACAGCAACTACTACCACGGAGCCTTCCAAACTTTGTTCACGCCAACCGGTTACCCTACGTACAGGGCCGCCAATCTTGCGACGCTTTCCTTTAACTGCCCAGGGACGCAGAACTGCTACTTCTAATAGATGCGAGTCTGGGGTTATACGTCAAAGGAAGTTGATGTATAACCCCAGAGATCTAACAACAGGAGGAGTCCATGTGGGAGAGCGGATCTAACAACAGGAGGAGTCCATGTGGGAGAGCGTCGCGATAGCTGAGCCATCTGACCGTTGGGCCGAGTTGGACGAGACGGGTTGGGACGCCCTGATCGCTTGGGCCGCCGGACCACAAAATCTGCGTCGGTATCCGAACTCGGACGCGAGTCGCACTGTTTCAACGACGCGGGCCCGAGGTGACGCCACTGATCACTTCGATGAGCCGTTTACCGAAACCGACCGCCAAATCGTGGATGACTCCGTAGATGCATATTTGGCTGATGCTGGGATCCCCGCGAGGCCTAGAGGCTATCGTTGGTTTCTCCGCGTGCCGGATGCCTACGAGTCTGCCCACACCTTTCACCGCGAGGTCCACGCCGCTATCAACTCGGTTGAACCACCCAGTCATCCGCATCCTAGAAATTGGCGCCCCCTAATCGAGGAAGTCATAGCTGCGCTGTACTCCCTTCCAGAGGGGACGGACGCAGACCAACGACGAAAGGGCGATGACCGTTGACTGCGCTAGTCCGGAGAAGCTACACCGCATCCGAGACCGAACAAATCATCATCGACAGCGGCAAAGAAACGACAACTAACGCCGCCTAGAACGACCTCTTGCCGGGCGGCCAGCACAACCGCCCGGCAAGGCACCGCGCACCAAGAGGTCGGCCAGGAACCTCTAAAAGTGGGGCGGTCCGCCGCCAGGACACACCACAGCAGCCACTCACCAGCGGCGGACCGCCGCTCAACGCGACACAACCCCAAGAACCATTTCCCCGCGGGACAAGGAACAACGACGATCCTGAACCGTGGCAGCACTACCAGTAATTCAGCTACGCTGAAACGCAGATTTCCTTTGCAGAGGGAAACCAGACAGGGCCGGCACACTGAACTGCTCCCCGAAAGTTGGACTGAAAATTCAGTTCTGACTCTCGGGGAGCAGTTTCATGGTTAAGGGCAGTTCGTTATCTGTAGAGCAGCGCGAGGCCGCAGTGGCTCTGTTTGAACGCGGTTGGGGTACCAGAGCTGTCGCAACAAAGCTTGGAGTAGGTACGAAAGCAGTCCTCCGCCTATACGACAGGTGGCGTGTTCGCGGAGATACTGCTCTTGTGACCAAACCAGTGAAGCGGCTGTACTCGTTCGAGTTCAAGCTCAATGCTGTGCAGCGCTATATTTCCGGCGAGAACAGGGTAGCTCTAGCCAAGGAGCTTGAGCTGTCGTCGCCGCACCTGATCACAGTGTGGGCAGGGCAATATAGGGCTCAAGGCGAGGAAGGCCTGCGCCCGAAACCAAAAGGCCGGCCAAGGAAGAACCCGGAGGTTCCCGCGCAGCCGGAACCAGAGCTGCAGAGGCTGCGCCGCGAGAACGAACGCCTGCGCGCAGAGGTGGCCTTCCTGGGAAAAGTAAACGCCTTGAGGGACGGGGAACGGCGCTAAAGGTTCGCGCTGTCATCGCCCTCAAGGCTGAGCACCGGTTGGAAGTTCTCCTAGACGTAGCCGGGTTAGCCCGGTCCACGTTCTTCTACCACCAGTCCCGACTCAATGGCCCCGATCCGCGGGCATCCCTGAAGGCTGTTATCAGGGAGATTTTCACAAAGAACCATGGCCGGTACGGGCACCGCCGGATCCACATTGAGCTGGGCAAGCAAGGGTGGAGGGTCGCCAAGAAGAGCGTCCTGAAGCTGATGCGTTCCCTGCGTCTGGACTGTAAGGTCCGGAGCAGGAAGCGGTACAACTCCTACCAAGGCGAGCAAGGCGTTGTGGCCCCAAACCTGCTGAAGCGGCAGTTTGAGGCGGATACCCCAAACCAGAAATGGGTCACCGATGTGACCGAGTTCAGCGTCGGTGACAGGAAGCTATACCTCTCACCGATCATGGATCTGTTTGACCGCCAGATCATCTCCTACACAATCGGCACTTCGCCCAACCTGGAGTTGGCCAATACCTCTCTGCGCGGCGCCTTGGCCACGCTGGAAAACGGACAGAAACCCCTCGTGCACTCCGACCAGGGATTCCAGTATCAGCACACGTCCTGGCGCCTGCTCCTGCAGAATGCGGGCGCCATCCAATCGATGTCCCGCAAAGCCAACTGCTACGACAATGCGGTCATGGAGAACTTCTTCGGACACCTCAAGGAAGAGCTCTACCACCGGGTCCGATTCCTCAACACCGAGTCACTCGCATCAGCGCTGCACGAATACATCCGCTGGTACAACACCAAAAGAATTTCCACGAAGCTCAAGGGATTGAGCCCGGTACAGTATCGTGCTCAGCTGCTGGCGGCATAAGTCCACTCGCAGCCATCCCTAGGGGACGACTTCAAGTCAGGTGAGCGGGTCGACCTCCGGCAGCTTGATGGGGACTGCCGGCAGCCTGATTTGTCCTCAGCATCTTCTCTTACAAAAAAGATGGAACCATTCCGATGATCCGGACACTATGAAGTATGAGTGGGGGATCAGATGACACGGATGAGGCCTTGTGGCTGCTCGCGGTCAACGGTGATGGAGATGCATTCGGGGCCCTGTTCGATCGTCATCGGGACAGGGTGCTCACGCATGCGATGCGGATCGTTGGATCGGCCCATACTGCGGAGGACATGACGGCCATCGTCTTCTATGAAGCCTGGCGCCGGCGGGAGTACGTGCGCATCGTGAACGGCAGCATAGTTGCCTGGCTACTGGTCACGGCAAGTAACACGATCCGGAATCATAATCGCCAGCGAAGACGTTACAGGGCGTTTTTGGACCAGCTTCCGCCACCGGCCCTGACAGCGGATGTCGCCGATGAAGTTGTTGATGCTGAGGAGCGTGAAGCGGAGGCCAGGGCTTTGCGGGATGCTTTCTCGCGGCTCAAAGTGCAGGATCGCGACGTAATCACTTTGTGTGTAATTGAGGGGTTTAGCCTGCGGCAGGCTGCCGCGGCCCTCGGTGTTGCAGAGGGAACCGTGAAATCCCGCCTGCACCGCGCGAAGACCAGGCTCGGTGCTTTGTACGGGAAACTGACCTCGCCCCAGCGACGAACGGATCATTCACTTCACGAGGGGAGAACATGGTGAGACCGCAACAGTTTCAGACTGACCGCAGTAATGCGCTCCGACAGCAGCTAATAGAAATGTCGGAGGCAGTAAAGAACCGCGAGCATGCTCCGGGTCAGCGGTCCCATTTTCAACACCTGCGACCGCAAGATTCATCAGCAAGCACTCGGAAACGACTGGGTCTGCGAATCGGCGCCGGCGCTCTCGCTGGTGGGTTAGTTCTTGGTGCGTTGGCACTGGCTCTGACGCCCGAGGACCGATCGGAAGACGCTTCGAGAATCATCGGATCACTGACCAGGGCTCAGCAGGAAGTGGATAAGCTGCCTGCCGGAGCCCTGCCGGTTCTAGCCAATACGGGTATTGATCCGACACAGACCAGGCTCCTGGGACACAGCGCAACGATCAGGTACTACGGTGCCCCCGCCCCGGAAAAGACCATAAATGGCGCCGCTGCCGGCAAGACGATCTGCATGATTCCCGTCGATGCCCGAGGGGAAAGCAAATCGCTGGGATGCACCCTGTTGAAGAGCTTCGAGTCCTACGGCCTCAAAATCGAGTCCCCGGATAGAACTGAGGCAGGCTGGTTGGTGGTTCCTGCGGCTGCAGAGAGCAGCTTGGAATCAGTGAAGAACGAGGCCGGCTGGAGCCGACAGGCGCCGAACTTTCTCGTCCGCAACAACAATTGATACAGCCATAGGCTCGCCATGAGAAGCAGCTAGCCTGCCGCGTTCATCGCGCCGTAAAGGACCCGACCCCTAAACGCGCAAGAGTTTAACGAAGAAGTCCCCGTCCGAGTGGGACGGGGACTTCTTCGAACAGCCGACGCCAGCCGCTAAAGTGGAGCTCGCACATTTACGAGTCCAACTTTCGGGGACCAGTTCACACAGTGTCGGCCCTGTCGTCGTTTGACTACGGTTAGGGCTGCCCCTGAGCAATTGGGAACATGCCGTATCTCCCTTGGCCTTCCCTCTTCGTGAACCTGATGATGGTTGTGTCTCCAGGGACGTCTGCGGGAGGGTCTTGGTTTTCCAGGACGATAGCTTGCCCTTCGAACTCCGTTGCCAGATAGCGGTAAAAGGAATCGGAGACGGAAGAAGGGATGGTTTCATCTTCACCTGGATCCGGTTGTCGGTACGTGACCAAAGGGGAATCGAGTACTACGAAACCTGGATGCGGGTGTTCTTTGTGCATGCAAAAGGTGGCCAGAGCGAGGGAAAATGCGGAATGAAGTAGCGCCCTGGTGCCTTTACCCCTTGAGCTCCGGGGTCGTCCATCTACGATCAACTCTGCTTTTTCATCCAAGCGTGCTGTATTGGTTCCCGCCATACCCCATCTGTTTAGGATCTCCGCGATCCCGGCTGCAAGTTCACGCTTCTCTTCATCGTTACCTGCCCGTGCACTTTCCGCTGGCTTCATCGCAGCGAGTTCGATCGTGCTCCGCAGGCTTTCAACGCTTCGTATCTGCTCCTGTGCGGAAAGCGCCCGCTCGATTCTGGTCTTGGCAGCGGTTAGCTCGAGGAGGTCCTTCTTCCTCGGAGAAAGAACTTTGTCGAGCCCAGAAACCCTGACTCCGAGTTCCCCAACGGCTTGCCTAGCGGCGTAGATGGTTTGCTGCGTGTCCCGCTTCTCGGAAGCCATTGACTCAATGGTTGCATCGAGGTCGAGCAACAGTCCTGCGGTCTTTGCCATCTCTGCGACGGCTGCCTCCCTGAGCATTTCGGCTCCGGAAATATCATCTGGGCCATGCTGCTGATGCTCTTTTTGTGCCCCGCACAGCATGCAGATCTCGGGTTCGAAAAGGCCCAAAAGAGTGCCACCTTCGGCAACCATTTCTAGACGCTGAATGTCAGAGTGATATTGGTTGCTCAAGAGACCAAATCGGGCCGATAGCTCCTCAAGTTCTGCGAACCTATCCTCGTGTCGTGCCAAATCAGCTCTGATGGTTTCGCGCTCAACGAGAACCGCATCGCGTTCCGCGACCGTCCCTTCGATGGAATCGAGGTGTTCGGCGATTGATGCATCCAGACGAACGAGCTGTTGGCTGGCATCACTAGGTAGATTGGAGGTCTCGCTGGAAAGTTTCGCCACAACTTGATCCAGAAGGGCAGACTTGCTGCGACTCAACGTTTCTTCAGCTTGGGACGGAGCCTCAACCAAGTCGGAGTCGTCCTCGTCCTCTAGCAGCAGCTTGAGGACTGACTTTTCGACAGTCGCACTTGTGCGCTGCCCGGTGAGGGCCGGCGCCGCTTGTGCCTGGATGTTCCCTTCGGAGATTACACATAGCTGAACAAGGTCCCGGAAGCTCAAACCGCGGGTTGTATTTTTGGCATTGGTCCGGACCCTGCGGTCAGCGAACCCTAGTTCCGTAAGCAGATAATTTGAGAGGTTATCTTCCTTGTCTGCGTTGTGGACTGGCTTGAGAATTCGGTCCGCAGGTGATGTAGGAAAGTCCCGCACGTCACGGTTATAAAGTTCGAACTTTCCACCGTTGAGTGGACGAAGCAACGTAGCTATTGATCCGTCGACACTAAAACCCAGCAGCAAATGGGTATAGCCCTCGACTTCGGGGATGCTGCGGAGTTCCTTGCCGCCGAGCGCATAGTTGATGCTGTCGAGAATGAACGACTTACCAGTGTCGGAGGGTCCTACTATCGCCGTAAGACGATCATTGAAGTCGATACTTGCCGGATCCACACCTCGCCCAAGGAAGGTGAGGTGCCGGAGCTTCATGCGTGGGGGGGCCATACGTTTCCGTTTCCTGGGTCTTTGGCACTATGCAGCGGTGAGAGCATCCACTGGTGGGCCTGCTTGTCAGTGAGTTCGGCGAGGTGGGTTGCTGCCCATTCGGCGCGGGTTCCCAGCGCAGTGACCAGTGGGGCCTCCATGAGACCAAGAAAGCCCGCAGCCTCTTCGGTTGCGCGATAAGCGATCCCCTCTGAGGAAGCGATGAAGGAGACCATGCCAGCGCTACGCATTAGCTGAAGGCCCTGCTCGATACTGCCCCTCTTCAACCCGAGTTCGCCCAGCGAGTTGGTTCGATCTGGATGAACGCTGGGGAGGTCACTGAACATGCCACTGTGCAGTGTCCAGTGGTCCAAGATGGTGATCCGGTTCAGATCGAGTGCTTGAGGAAACACAGCGTTAAGGAGAATCACCGCTCGGATTCCAACCTCAACAGGCCCGTTAAAGAGGAGCATGCTAAGAGTCCTGACTTATCCAGTTGAGTCGATCATCGTTGGCTAACTGATGGCAAAGCCCCGTGCGGTCACGCGGACGGATGATCCTGATTAGAGGGCTTGAATCCAGTGGGAGCGTTGATGCTTTCTCTGTGACTTTGGAGAGCCGGCTCATTCCGTTGGGGTGATCCATCTGCTCGATGTCCACAACGCCGTCATACACGTCTTGTTGGAGGTCGCTGAACACATCAGCAGGCACTTGATCTCTTGCACTCCCTCGCAGGTCCTCGGCACTGAAGAAAGCCTCCCGCGCACGTTTGAAGTGTTGGCGAGACGAAGCATCGGAGATCTCCGCTTCGGTTTTCCAAGCTGTTCCGTGTCGCTCGTTATAAACCTCCACCAACTTCCTGACATAAACAGCCTCACGGCTCAGATCCACCTCCAAGGGGGTCTGCGCCAGCTCACGCGGTCGGGTGATGGGTTGGGTCCCGAACCTCAGTACATGGTTGGGGGAACGCCGGTGCACAACCAAGACGTCCTCCAGGTCCTCCGCCTTGAAGAGGCTGTAATCGACTCCAAGAGCAGTGGCACGAATGCGCGCCCGCCGGTCAGAGTCGGCATCATGAAGAGGGCTGGAACTTCCCTCCATCCAGTCAAGGAAGCCCTCCTTGAGCTTGGCCGGTGAACTGAGCAGCCTCGTGAGTGTCGGACCGCATCCGTGAGGGGCTAGAAACCGGTATCGCCGCGGAAGGGAGTAAACACCGTCCGTGACGCCAGCAATTACTTTGTACATCTCTGGATAAGCGTCCCCAGGTTTCAGTGCTCTGCTGTAGTGCTTGCATTGAAAACAATCCCATTGCCCGTCAGTGCCGGCCTCCGTCAGAAGTCCAACGACATCCAGGCCGCGGTCGCCGCTTCCTCCGGGCATTTGGACCTGCAGGTAACCCTCGAGAGCGCGAGCCCACTCGTAGACGAACTCCTCCCAGTCGGATGGGGAGAAGAACGCAATGTACTGGCGAGGCAGCAGCGTAGGACCTGAGACGCCCAGAGAGTACGTATCAGGTCCTGGGTCCGGTAAATCCACTAGGTCGTAGGTACCAGAAGGCTCAGAAGGCACGACGCTTTATCCCCAACTATAAATTCGACTTTAACTCTGCCCAGACTATTGCCTCGGATTCGTAGAAATGGCTAGGAAACCGATTCTGTGTCTTCCTGGCGACAGGTGAGGGGACTCGTAGGACTTGGTCCCCTTCACCGGGCACTGGCCCTAGATAGTCACAAACGACCCGTTTCTGACTTCCTCCGGTGGGTTTGGCGGTCACTAGTTTCCCGTTGAGCTAAGGCCGAAGAATCGTTCGTAAAACGCGCTGAGTTTGGCGATGACGTTCCGTTTTTTCTCACCATGACCTCCAGCTGCAGAAAAGCGTGAAACTGGCGGTAGAACTTTAGTGATCGATGTTCCAGTGGTGAGTATCTGGCCGTCGCGAAACGCAGTATCCATGAAGGTGCGTGTTTCGTCGCGGCGGAGGTTCTCGTCATCGATGATGGCGTTGAGCTCAGCTTCACGTTTGGCGATGATGAATGCTCTCCATTCCTGATCAATCTCCCCGTCGGCTGAGAGAGAATCAACGAAGTCTTCGATAAGGTCTTTCTTGTTGCGCAGGGTTGGGCTGGCATCCACGGCCCGGGTGATCTCTGCACGGATTTCTTTGTCGTCACCGTCACCGCGTTCATTGCGGTATTTCTGGACGAGCATGAGGATGTAGTCGACGTTGATCTCGACCTGTTTGATCAGCTCGATCTCGAAGACGATGTCGTCGTTGATCTGTTCCTTCTCCGCGTTCTTGTCCTTGCGGAAATCTGCGTACAGGTTTAGGTACACGCTGCGGTAATCCTGGCCCTGCCGGTCGCTGAGAATCTCGTGACCGGTGAACTCGTCGAACGATGTAAGGATGTTCTGCAGGCGCAGGATCGCACCGAACAGGCCAATAAACTCCTTTTGCGCTGACTCCCCGATGATCGGTGTGCCCAGCGGAAACATAGTGACTAGCTCGGTGACCTTCTCGGCATAGTCGTTGTAGTACTCGCCGTAGGGCTTTAGCAGCACCACCCCGCGGGCGTCCTTGTTGCCGAACAGTGCGATCGCGTCGTTGGTCTGTTCCTCAAGATCCCGGAAGGAAACGATGTTGCCATAAGTCTTGACGGAGTTCAGGATGCGGTTGGTGCGGGAATAGGCCTGGATCAATCCGTGGACTCGGAGGTTTTTGTCCACGAACAAGGTGTTCAAGGTGGTCGCGTCAAATCCGGTAAGGAACATGTTGACCACGATCACCAGATCGATCTCGCGTTGCTTGAGTTTCAGCGAGAGGTCTTTGTAGTAGTTCTGGAACCGGTCGGCGCTGGTGTCGAACGAGGTGCCAAATATGGCGTTGTAGTCCTGGATCGCGGCTTCCAGGAAAGATCGGGCGTCCGCGTCCAACGCGCTGGTATCGAACCCTTCCTCCTCCAGCGCGCCGTCCTCGACGGGGTCGTTCGCCCCATAGGAATAGATCAGGCCGATCTTTAGCCGCTTGTCCGGGACCAGCGCTTTCTGCTGTTCACGGAAGTGCTGGTAGTACGTGCGAGCAGCTTGAATAGAGGCAGTGGCGAAGAGGGCGTTGAACCCGCGCACCCGTTTCTCGCCGAGGGTGTAACCTTCGGTGCGTTTAGTTTTCTGGTCGAAGTGCTCCCGCGTGTATTCCACGATCGTGGAGATCCGCTTATGAGCCAGCAACGCTTTTTCGGTGTCAATCGCGGAGACTTGCTTGTCGACGACGTTGCCGACCTTGACTGTGTTCACGTAGTCAATTCGGAACGGCAACACATTCTTGTCGGTGATGGCATCGACGATCGTGTACGTGTGCAGCTTCTCGCCGAACGCCTGCTCGGTGGTCTTCAACTGCGGGTTCCCGCCGCTGCCGGAATTGGCGGCGAAGATAGGGGTGCCGGTGAAACCGAACAGGTTGTAGCGCTTGAACGCCTTGGTGATCGCGGTGTGCATGTCACCGAACTGCGACCGGTGACACTCGTCGAAAATGATCACGACGTGCCCGCCGTAGACCGCATGCCCTTTGTTAGCGCCAATGAATGTCGCGAGCTTCTGGATTGTAGTGATGATGATTCGTGCGCCAGGATCCTCGAGCTGCTTCTTCAGTACCGCGGTGGAGGTGTTCGAGTTTGCCGCGCCCTTCTCGAACCGGTCGTACTCTCGCATGGTCTGGTAATCGAGGTCCTTGCGGTCCACAACGAACAAAACTTTGTTGACCGAGGGCAACTTCGAAGCGAGCTGCGCCGCCTTGAACGAGGTAAGCGTCTTGCCGGACCCTGTCGTGTGCCACACGTATCCGCCGGCCCCGATCGTGCCGAGTCGCTTGTAGTTAGTGGAAATCTCGATCTTCTGCAAGATCTTCTCGGCCGCAACAATTTGATAGGGGCGCATGACCAACAGCATCTTGTCGGCCGTCAACACGCAGTACCTGGTAAGGATGTTCAGCAACGTGTGCTTGGTGAAGAACGTCTTCGCAAACGCGGAGAGATCAGTGATTGGCTTGTTCTGCGCATCGGCCCACCAAGAAGTGAACTCAAAGGAATTAGAAGTCTTGCGCACACGCTTGGACCCCGCAGCTTCGCTTAGGTGTTGGCGGCGCGTGGTGTTGGAGTAGTACTTCGTCAACGTGCCGTTGGAGATTACGAACAACTGCACGTACTCGAAGAGGCCGGAGCCCGCCCAGAAGCTGTCACGCTGGTACCGATCGATCTGGTTGAACGCCTCACGGATATCTACGCCGCGTCGCTTGAGCTCGATGTGGACCATCGGCAGGCCGTTGACGAGCACAGTCACGTCGTACCGGTTCGCATACCTACCGGCACCCTCGCCCTGGGGTGTCTCGTACTGGTTAATGACCTGCAGGCGGTTGTTGTGGATGTTCTGTTTATCGATAAGTGTGATGTTCTTGATCGAACCGTCATCCCGCTTGAGCAGCTGGACATGGTCATCCTGAATGCGCACTGTTTTCTCGACAATGCCATCATTCGTTCCCGAGACGCGCTCGGAGAAAAATTGCTTCCACTCCGCGTCCGAGAACGTTACTTTGTTCAGTGTCTCCAACTGGGCGCGCAGGTTGGCGACCAACTCCGCCTCAGACGTGATGGGCAGATACTTGTAGGACTCCTGGGACTGGAGAAGCGCGATCAGCTCACGCTCAAGATCCGCCTCCGACTGATATGACTCCTGGGGCGTTGCATCCGGCACATATTCTGCAACCACCGTGCTCTCATTGGATAACGCGATCGGGTCATATTTTCGCGCAGCCGCCTCACTCACGCCACTGCCTCCTCGAACGTCAATAGCCGGTCCCTGTAGTACTCGTATTGCTTCCGACGAGCTGCAATCTCAGCCGGAAGGACGTTATTTAGGTCGTTCACGAGAGTGTCCAACTCGTCCAACACCGAGACTATGCGCTCCTTTTCGTCAAAGGGTGGGTCAGGGATAGGAATTATGTTCAGATTCGCCTTGTTCAGCTTCGGCTGGGTCGCTCCTGAAATGAATGGTGAGAGGTCGATGGAGTTCAGATAGATCTCAACGAACCGACGCTCCACGTGGGTCTCAAAGCGAAGGACATGCGCGTGGTTATTGACCCAGGTCCTACCGGATATGGAGAACGCGATCGGTGTCGAGCGTGCCAGCAGATTGGCGCCGTCCTCTGACACCAGCAAAAAGTCGCCATCGAAAATGAAGTCACTCACATAATCGACAACTCCGGAGGCGCCGTAGTAAGGAATATTTCCAGAAGTACGGGCGGATCTTGTGACGGGCTTTCGCTTACTGTCTAGGTTTTCTGCCATCTCCCCAAGAGGACGCAGCGGAACACTGTCTTCGACAGTGAGCAACTCTCGACGACAGTGTTCGTACTGGAGTCGGCGGGCCTCCACCTCCGCAACCAGCTCCGCTGCCAGCTCGGCTTCCAGTTGAGTAAATTGATCCAGTACTCGTGCGATCTCGTGTTGTACCGGAAGAGGTGGCATCGGGATTCGCACCTTCAAAAAGCGACCCTTCGATATGTTGATCCGAGTCACCCCGTTAGCTGTCGCCCTGATCTGATTCCGAATAGCTTCACTACGGAAGAGATACTTACTGAAAGCCGGCAGGAGAAGTTCCGGCTCATTAAGGCGTAAAGCGAAGCAGAAGCTGTTCAAATATAGGGGCTCGGTCGGTTCGGATGTCACCACAGAGGACATCCCAACTTCATCGAGAGATTCTGAAGAACCAGTGATTACTATGTCGCCCTCAAGCAGACGATTTTGTCGCTCTCCTGGTTGCACCACAACGAAGTCGGAGGCTCGCTGATCGACGGCAAGGTTTGCAAAGGCATTCTTATACGAAACGAAGCGAGCACTACCGCCAGAGAAATCTGCTTTCGTCTTGCCAGACAACCCCGCCACTGTTTTCGCAACATCGCCAATCTCAAAAAACTTGACCCCGTCTGGACAGTGCTCGGCGATCAGCTCGTCGATGCGACTCAACGCGCACCCTCGAGGTCAGCGACGATCTCGTCAATAGAGATGCGGAGTACTTGCTGGCGCGCGACTATGCGTGCAATCTCGGCGTTGAGTTCGCTGATGTCGACGATTTCGCGGGTGTCTTCGGCTACAACATAGGAGGTCACAGCGATGTTGTAGGCGTTTTCCGCGATGACCCCGTTTGGCACGAGTTTGGCGAAGTGTTCGGCGTCTTCACGGGTGGTGAATGCGTCGAGGATAGCCCGCTGGTGGGTTTTGGTGAGCTTGTTCTTGTTCCCGACGCGCGCGACCTCGGCCGAGGCATCAATAAAGAGCACCGCGTTGTCGTTCTTGGACTTCTTGAGCACGATAATGCAAGTCGCGATCGTCGTGCCGAAGAACAGGTCCGGTGGGAGCTGGATGACGGCGTCAACGTAGTTGTTGTCGATCAGGTACTTGCGAATCTTCTGCTCTGCGCCCGCCCGGTAGAGGACACCGGGGAATTCGACGATCGCTGCCGTACCGTTGACGGCTAGCCACGACAGAATGTGCATGGTGAAGGCGAGGTCTGCCTTGGACTTCGGCGCGAGTACACCAGCAGGGGCGAATCGGGGATCGTTGATGAGCAACGGATTAGCGTCGCCATCCCATTTGATCGAGTAGGGCGGGTTAGACACGATCGCCTCAAACGGTTCGTCGTCCCAGTGAGCGGGGTCGATCAGGGTGTCGCCGTGGGCGAGGTTAAACTTCTCGTAATTCACGTCGTGAAGGAACATGTTGATGCGCGCGAGGTTATACGTGGTCAAGTTGATTTCTTGGCCGTAGAAACCTTGTCGCACATTGCCCTTGCCGAGTATTTTGTCGAACTTCAGCAGCAACGAGCCGGAGCCAACCGCAGGGTCGTAAACCTTGTTCACTTGGGTCTTGCCGACCACGGTGATGCGGGCTAGGAGTTCGGAGACTTCCTGGGGTGTGTAGTACTCGCCCCCGGACTTGCCTGCGCTGGAGGCATACATCTGCATCAGGTACTCGTATGCGTCGCCGAAGAGGTCGATTGAGTTGTCTTCGAAGTTGCCCAGCGGCAGGTCACCGATCGCGTCGAGAAGTTTCACGAGTTTCTCGTTTCGCTTGGCAACCGTGTTGCCGAGCTTGGAGCTGTTGACGTCGAGGTCGTCGAACAGGCCCTTGAGGTCGTCTTCACTGCCCGCACCGACGGCTGATCCTTCGATGTTCTTGAACACCCGAGCGAGCGTTTCATTCAAGTTCACGTCGTGTGAGGCGTTTTTGCGGACGTTCTGAAAGAGCTCGGAGGGGAGAATATAGAAGCCCTTTTCCGCAACGGTCTCCGTGCGGCCGAACTCAGCTTGGGTATCGGCCAGCGTGGCGTAGTTGAAGTTGGGGTCGCCAGCCTTGTGTTCGCCCGAGTTGATGTAGGCGGTCAGGTTCTCGGAGATAAACCTGTAGAAAAGCATGCCGAGCACATAGCTTTTGAAGTCCCACCCGTCGACCGACCCTCTGAGGTCGTTCGCGATGCGCCAGATGGTCTTGTGCAGCTCGGCGCGCTGTCCTTCTTTGGTGGTGGGGGCCATATCTCGTCTCCTGCGCTGCTGCGCGATTAATTCATGTTGGAACGTCTCAGGATATCGGCGACCTCTCACAATGAAGCATTTCCTACGCCCCCGGCCTACTACGCCATCATGATGCAGCCAACTCGGGCTCCGTACCTCAAGGCTTCGCCATCCCCAGCACCAGGTGAAGCCTAAGCCGGTATGTGGTGGACCTCCGCTGAACGCTGCGCCGCAGCGCTGATGCACATGCAAAAACGACCCTTTTTGCGTACAGGCCGGGCGGCGTTGTTTGGCAACGCCAGATCGTGGCAAGATGTTTGTCATAACTCGACTACGAAATGAAACGTGCGCAAAACCAGCGCCACCATGTTTTTGACTCAATGGGGGGACTTATGACGATCGATTTGAATGTAGGCAGTCTGCTGACGGGCGCAGCCGCAATAGTCGGCGTGGTCATCACGGCGCTAACGGCCTTCAACTCGCGATCTCGGCTGCACAAGGTAGCGCAGCAATCGATGGAGCTTGCCAGTTCCCTGAACGAGCAAGTCGAGGCGCTCCCCGTCGATAGCGCCGCAAGGAGTCGAGCTAAGGGACTTTACAGCGAGTTGGTGTTCCAGAGTCATTACGCCGCTCAGCGGTATTCGCAGGTAACCACACCCAAGGCCTTGACCTTGTTCGACGCTGCGGCGACGTCGCTGTTGTTTGCGTTCGCGGCGGCAGTGACGTGGAACTTGCGGGGGATCCCATCCGAGTGGGAGCTTGGCCGCACCCTCATTGGATGCGGTTTCCTCATTTGGGCGGTAATAAGTGGTGTTCGAAGCTTCAAAAGCAGTCAGACGGCAGCAGCCACTTTAAGGGCGTTGGATGCTAAGGCTAAGGACCACATGGAAGAGGATCTCGCGCAGAAGCGCAGCAAACGGCCCGGCGTAGTCGCTGGGGGGCTTTCGGCCTCGGCAGCTGCTCTCTTCACCAGGACAAGCCGTAAGAGGAACCAATGACTGCGACTCTGCTTGGATATGCCCGTGTCAGCACTACTGAGCAGTCTGTGGATTTGCAGCACGATGCGTTGAACGCAGTCGGATGCTTTCGTATCTGGACAGATTTCGCGTCGGGTGCGACGGCGGAACGGCCGGAATGGCAGGACTGCTTGGACCATTTGCAGCCAGGTAACGTCCTGGTGGTCAACGACCTTTCCCGGTTAGGGAGGAACACGGCTGACCTGGCCGGCATCGTGAAGACCCTCGCTGACCGACAAGTCGGTCTTCGGTCGCTTACAGAGACCTGGCTGGACACGACTACGTCGCAGGGTGTGCTGATGTTTCACTTCTTCTCCGCCATCGCGGAGTACGAACGGAACCGGCTGCGCGAACGGACTTTAGCCGGCCTCGCGGCAGCAAAGGCCCGCGGCCGCGTCGGAGGCCGGCCAACAAAGATGACCCCCGACAAGGCGGCCACAGCCCACCGAATGCGAAGCGAGAAGCGGACCATACGGGATATTGCCAAGACCATTGACGTCAGCGAGGCGACGGTAGTCCGCGAGCTCGCACGACAGAGGAAGGGCCAGCAGGTCCCGCAGGAGTAAGGGTGCGGCTGTTAATCCATCCAGGCCTTCGTTAACGTTGGAGGCAAACGGAGGGGGACGGCGCACATGGCACCGAGGAAATCGAAAAACCACATTGAGGGTCAGCTGAGCCTGGAGTCCTTGTGGGCCGAACCGGAAGAGGTAATCAATGAACGAGCACGGCAGACACGCCATGGAAACCATGAAGAATCACGATCCGGAGAGCTACGCGCAGATAGCGGACCCCGAGACACACTTTTCGACTTTGGGCCGGGAGATTCAGGACCGGATCTGGTCGCTGAGCGAGGACCTGATCCCGCCCCGCGGGCAGGAGACGCCGCTGGAGTACATCGGGCTGGTGAACATGGCCAAGCTGCGGGCGCGGGAGATCGTGTACCAGGAGATGATCTACGACGGACTTCCCCAGGAACCGGAGGAGATGGAACCGGTCCCCAGCCAGCAGGACGAGCAGAGCTAGAACCTGCCCCGCAGCCGGAACAGCCGGCGGCCGCCGTCGCTGTCCGGTTCCGTCCGGCGTCCCAGGCAGACCTCGCCCCGTCCGGGCAGAAGGCACGCTTCGCAGCGAACCTCGATGCAATCCGTATCGTCCGGGAGCTGGAGGAGCAGCAGCGCCCCGCCACCGAAGCCGAGCAGAGGGCGCTGGCGCGGTGGTCCAGTTGGGGAGCGGTGCCGCAGCTGTTCGACAAGGACGACTGGGCTGCTGAACGCGCCCAGCTCCGCGAGGTCCTGAGCGAGCGGGAGTACGCAGCTGCTTCCCGGACCACGACCAACGCCTACTACACGGACGCGGCCCTGGTGCAGGAAATCTGGTCAGCCGTGGACAGGCTTGGTTTCACCGGGGGAGAGGTGTTGGAGCCCGGCTCCGGAGCCGGCACTTTCATCGGGTTCGCCCCCGAGACTGCACGCATGACGGGCGTGGAGCTGGACCCGCTGACTGCCTCCATTTCCCGCGGCCTCTACCCGCACGCAATGATCCGCAGCGAGTCCTTCGCTGACACCCCGATCAAGCCCAATTCTTTCGACCTCGCAGTCGGGAACGTCCCGTTCAGCAAGAACGCCCTGTACGACAAGACGCACAACGCCGACTCCCGGCACTCGATGCACAACCACTTCATCCTCAAGAGCCTCGCGGCCGTGAAGCCGGGCGGCTACGTCGCCGTCCTAACGTCGAGCTTCACCATGGACGCAGCCAACCCCACCTCGAGGCGAGAGATGAGCGCGATGGCTGACCTGGTGGGCGCGGTGCGTCTGCCCACCGGCGCCCACCGCCGCGCCGCCGGCACAGAAGCCCTCACCGACCTGCTGCTGCTGCGCAAACGCGAACCCGGCCGCGAACCGATGAACACCGAATGGGAACGGGTCACTCCCGCCATCGTCGGGGACCGCAGCATCAAGATCAACGCCTACTTCGACATGAACCCCCAGAACGTCCTGGGCGCGATCACCGTCGGCAACGGCATGTACGGCGATGAAACCATCAGCGTCAAAGCCGATGACCTCTCTGCCGTCCCGCAGCTGCTGGCCGACCGGCTCAACGTCATCGTCACCGACGCCCTGGACCGCGACCTGGGCCATGCCCCCGCAGAACGCGCACCAGGAAGGACCGCGGCCGCGGTGCTGCCAGACGCCGGCCCGGCGTGGGACGGCACCATCAACGCCCTGCCCGATGGGTCCTTCACCATCGTCCGTGCAGGAGAGGCAGAAGAACTGCCGGTGCCCAAGGCACACGCAGTGGAGCTGCGGGACCTGCTGGCACTGCGTGACGGCGCAAGGTCGCTGCTGGAGATGGAAGCCTCCGACAGCGAAGACACCCCCGAACTGGACTCCCTGCGCTCAGAACTGGCAACGCGCTACGCCGCGTTCGTTCAGAAGCACGGACCTGTGAACCGCTACACCGAATCCGTGCGCACGGACAAGGAGACCGGCGAGGACATCGTCACCCGCCGGCTGTCTCCGGCGTTCCGGCTCCTGAGCGCGAAGGACCCCTTCGGCTCCCTGCCCGGCGCGCTGGAGAACTTCAACGACGAAACGCAGACAGCGACCCCGGCGGCGCTGCTGCAGCACCGCCAGGTCGTGGCCCGCAAACCGATCATGGGTGCGGACAACATCGACGAAGCCCTCGCCATCACCCTGGACACCTACGGCTCCCCGGAACTGGGGCAGATCGCAGACCTGCTGGGTGTCACCGAAGAGGAAGCTCGGGACCAGCTCGGAACGCTCGTCTTCGATGACCCCGAGACCGGCAAGCTGGTCACGGCCCCGGAGTACCTGTCCGGGAACGTCCGTACCAAGCTCGACGCCGCGCGGGCGGCCGCGGGCGAGGACGAACGCTGGAACGTCAACGTCCAGGCCCTGGAAGACGTCCAGCCGCCAAAGGTCGGTATGGAAGACGTCGAGGCCCGGCTGGGAGCCGTCTGGATCTCGCCCGAGGAACACCAGCGCTTCGTCCAGGACATCCTGGCCGACCCCAACGCCACCGTCACCAGCGTCGGCGGCGGCATCTGGCGCGTGAAAGCCAACCGGGGGACAGTCCGCTCCACCAATGAATGGGGGACCGGCCGACGGCCCGCCCCTGACCTGCTCCAAAGCATCCTGGAACAGAAGAGCATCCAGGTCGAGGACAAAAACGAGGACGGCAAAATGGTCGCCAACCTCGAAGAAACCGAAGCCGCCCAGGAGAAGGCAGAAGCCCTGCAGGAACGCTTCGCCGAGTGGGTCTGGGAAGACCCGGAACGCGCCAGCCGCCTCATCGAGGAGTACAACCGTCGCTTCAACTCCATAGCCCTGCGCGACTACACCAAAGAAGGCGGCCGGCTCACCCTGCCCGGGCTGGCGAAAACGTTCACGCCCCACCCTCATCAGCGCACCGCCGTCGCCCGGATCATCTCAGAACCGGCCGTCGGCCTCTTCCATGAAGTCGGGGCCGGCAAGACGGCGGAGATGGTCATGGGCGCCATGGAACTCAAACGCCTGGGCATGGCGAACAAACCGATGATCGTCGTCCCGAACCACATGCTGGAGCAGTTCACCCGCGAATGGCTGGAACTGTACCCGCAGGCGAGGCTGCTCTCGGCAGGCTCGGATGACATCAAGACCAAGAGCGGGGACCTCACCGCCCGCCGCCAGTTCGTCGCCCGGGCAGCGGCCAACGACTGGGACGGCATCATCATGACCCAACAGGCCTTCAAGAGCATCGGGGTCAAGGCCGAAACCATCGAGGCCTACCAGGAATCGATCATCGCCGACGTCCGGCAAACCATCGTCAACGCCCAGGCGGAAGGAGAGGACCGCACCACGGTCAAGAAGCTGGAAACCAAGCTTCAGGCCGAGGAAGAACGCATGAAACGGCTCATGGACACCGCCCCGGATCCTGGCCTGACCTTCGAAGACACCGGCGTCGATTACCTCTTTGTCGACGAAGCCCACGACTACAAGAACCTTCGGACCGTCACCAACATCAAGGGTGCCGAAATCGCCGGGTCCATGCGCGCCACCGACATGCATTTGAAGCTGGAGTACCTGCGCCGGACTCATGGTGAGCGGGTCGTCACCATGGCCACAGGAACCCCCATCGCCAACTCCATCACCGAAGCCCACGTCATGCAGCGCTACCTCCGCCCGGATCTGCTCCAGGAGGCAGGGGTGGAGAACTTTGACGTGTGGGGTGCGACCTTCGGCGAAACTGTCACCGCCATCGAAATGGACGCCGGCGGCCGGCTGAAGAACAAGCCCCGGTTCGCGAAGTTCAAGAACGTCCCGGAGATGCTGCGCAGCTTCCACGTCTTCGCCGACGTCAAGCTCTCCGAAGACCTGAACCTGAAAACCCCCGACCTGGTGCGCCGGCCAGGGGACGCCGAACGCCAGCCCGAGCTGGTGCTCATCCCGCAGCCGCCCGAGCTGGCCGATTACATGAAAGGCCTCGCGGACCGTCTGGACTCCCTGTCCGGATGGGCCGAAAAGGGCGCGGACAACGCCCTGAACGTCTATAACGACGGACGCAAGGCCGCGCTGGACCTGCGCATGGTCGGCATAGAACCGGAATCCGGAACCAAGATCGACCAGGTTGTTGCCAAGACCCTGAAAGTCTGGGAAGAGAACCGGGACAACGAGTACGAAACCAGCTTCCGCTCCGGCACCCCCTCAACCACCAAGGGCGCCCTGCAGATCATCTTCTGCGACCTCGGAACCCCCTCCAAAGACACCGGGCCGGACGGCAAACCCGTCTGGACCGCCTACCAGCAGATCAAAGACCAGCTGGTCGCCGGCGGCATCCAGCCCGAACAAATCCGCTTCATCCAGGAAGCGCCCAAACCTGACCAAAAGGCACAGCTCTTCGCCCAGTGCCGCAGCGGCGAAGTCGCCGTCCTCATCGGCTCCACCGCCATGATGGGCACCGGCACCAACGTGCAGCTGCGCGCCAAAGCCATCCACCACGTCACCTGCCCCTGGCGACCAGCAGACCTAACGCAGCGCGACGGGCGCATTATCCGCCAAGGCAACGCCAACGCCGAAGTCCACAACTTCCAGTACGCCACCGTGGGCAGCTACGACAGCGCGGCCTGGGACGGCATCCAGCGCAAAGCCACCATGATCCAGCAAGTCCTCCGCGGACGCCTGGACATCCGCGAAATCGAGGACGTCGGGGACCTGGCACTGAACGCTGCCCAAATCAAGGCAGCCACTAGCGGCAACCCGCTCGTGATGGAAAAGATCGAAGCGGACGCCGAACGGACCAAACTCGAACGCCTCAAGCGGGCCCACGAAAAGGGCCAAAGCACCCTTGGCTGGACCCGGGCCTCAGCCGAAGCCAGCATCACCAGGGCAGAAGCAGCCCTGCCCGCGGTACAGGCAGCACTGCCCCGAACCACCTCCACGGTCGGCGAAAACTTCACCGCATCCATCGATGGGCAAACCTACACCAAACGCACAGAAGCGATCGCGGCCATCTCCGAGTGGGTACGAACCCACACCCCTGACTACGGCAATTACTACCGGCAGGAACGGGACTACGGAACCCTTGCCACCCTTGGTGGCCACCAGCTGCAGGTCCGCAACGCAGGAGAGCACTCCCGGCTCGGCTCCTACCAGGACCTGGCAATCTCCATCAAAGATGTCCCTGCACCTCCACTGGTCCTGACCCGGACGGAACTACTGGAAGGAAGCAGCGGAATCATCACCAAGCTCGAAAACAAAGTGGCTGCGCTGGCTGACTATGAAGCGCAGCTCCGCCAAACAATTCAAGAGAAAAACGCCGTCCTCGCCGACGTGGAAAAGCAGGCCGGGAAACCATTCAAATACGAAGACAAACTCACCCAGGCGCGGGCCAAATGCGCAGAGCTGGACGAACGGCTCAAAGCCTCCATCGAACCAGCCCAACCGCAAGAAGCGCCAAACACCAACGACATGGACCCGATGGTGGAGAAGCACAGGCGTCTACTTGCCGCCAGCTTCCCCTCCCGACCCGGCACCACAGGTCCTTCCGCAGGCCCTGGGCCCAGCCGAACCACTCAGCCGCTGCGCGACAGAAGCCCGGGCTGGGAACGGTGACAGCACTACTGAATGCATAGCCCCGGTTCTTATACCTATTAGATCTAATAGGTATAAGTGCGGACAGAAAGAACGCGAGGGGCCGGCAAAAGCCAGCCCCTCGCGTTCTTCCAGTTACCTTCTACCAGTGGGGCATCCGCAGGATCACCCCGGGACGTTCCGGGGATCGTTGCCGTAACTGTTCTTGGAACCAATCTGGCCGTCCTGGTTCCTGATGACGTGCTCAACCTTGTCCGCCTGAGCCGCTTCCCGGCCCGCAGCTACTGCTTCATCCTTGGTGCTGTAGCCGGCGCCGAACGCGCGATCAGTGCCCTCGCGCTTGTTCTTCCAGGCACCGTCTTCGTAGTACGTCTCAATGTCACCCTGAGCCACTGCATACTCCCTCTGCCGTTCGGATACTGATACCCGCTGCAACGCGGGTAGCGAAAAGCCCCGCAGTACTGTGAACTGCTCCCCGAAAGTTGGACTGAAAATTCAGTTTCGACTTCCGGGGAGCAGTTTTGCGTTCAAGTAGTTCTTTGTCGGCCCATCAGCGCGCGACGGCTGTAGCGTGGTTTGAGAAAGGCCTTGCATACACGGCGACAGCCACCATGCTGGGTGTGTCTCGTGAGTCTCGTGGGCCTGTTAAGAGGCTGTATCGGCGGTGGAGGATCCATGGTCAAGGTGCGCTGGTGACGAAGCCTGCTCAGTCGTACACGTTCGAATTCAAGCTCGCCCTGGTGCAACGGTTCCTTGCTGGCGAGACTGCACCGGCCTTGGCGGAAGAGGCCGGCTTATCTTCGGCCGTGCTACTCAAGTCGTGGGTGCGTACCTACCGCCGTGAAGGCGTGGACGCCTTACGCCCCAAGCCCAAAGGCAGACCCCGGAAGCCCGACTCCCCACCGCCTGCAGAAGTACCCGAGCTAGAACGGCTACGTCGGGAGAACGAACGCCTGCGGGCCGAAGTCGCATATTTGGGAAAATTGCGAGCCTTGAGGGCTCAAAAACAAAGGTGAAGGTCCAAGCCCTCATCGCCCTCAAGGCCGACTTCCCGCTTCCACTTCTTCTTCAGGTCTCGAGCCTGGCACGATCCACGTTTTTCTATCACCAGGCGCGCCTTCAAGCCCCTGACCCGCAAGAGGAGCTCAAGGCCTCCATCAGGGACATCTTCAAGAAGAACCATGGCCGATACGGGCACCGGCGTGTGCACAGTGAACTGCTCAATCTCGGCTGGGCAGTGGCAAAAAAGACCGTGCTGAAGTTGATGCGGACACTCGGCCTTCTATGCAAAGTCCGACGCAGGAAGCGCTACAACTCCTACCAAGGCGAGGCAGGCATCATCGCACCCAACCTCCTGAACAGGAAGTTTGACGCCGCTGCCCCAAACCAGAAGTGGGTCACCGACGTGACCGAGTTCAGTGTCGGGGACCGCAAGCTCTACCTCTCGCCTGTCATGGACCTCTTCGACCGGCAGATTATTGCCCACAGCATCAGCACATCCCCGAACCTGGATCTAACTAACAACTCCTTGCGGGCAGCCCTGACATGCTTGGAGCCCGGGCAGCAACCCCTCGTGCATTCCGACCAGGGGTTCCAGTACCAGCACATCTCGTGGCGGGGCCTCTTGGCGAACGTCGGCGCAGTCCAATCAATGTCCCGCAAAGCCAACTGCTACGACAACGCCGTGATGGAAAACTTCTTCGGACACCTCAAGGAAGAACTCTTCCACCGTGTCCGCTTCCTCAGCATCGACGCACTCACCACGGCGCTGCACGAGTACATCCGCTGGTACAACACCGAAAGAATCTCCACCAAGCTCAAGGGTCTGAGCCCTGTGCAGTACCGTGCGCAAGTTCTTGCGGCCTAAGTCCTATTGAGCCGAACTTTTACGGCCCGGCCTGCTGTCCCTGTTAATCAGCGACTGTAAGGCGGGCAAGTGTGGTTGTTGGCAGTCCTAAGGCAGTCAGTGAAGCATGAATTTGATAACCCCCGGGCACGAGCCCATCAAGTTCGGGGTTATTTAGCAAGGTTGGAAGGACGGTTTGTTGCCCCGGGCCTAAGGGAGGCAGTTGAGCCACCTTGCCGTGGGCGTACCAGCCGTTTCCGATCCTGTTTCCTTCATGGTCGAGAACGATTCCCTGGACGTGGCCATGGTCTTCTTCGCTCGGATTCCAAGGGCTGGCGGAGTCATTGATTAGGACGACGGCAATTTCCGGTGGTGAACCCTTTGTCAGGGTGAAGTTTGGTTTTGACCACTCCAGGCGCAACCCTTGTCGCCGCGACTCCTGCACCGGGATTGGGAGATAGCTCGCGGGACTGGCGAATTGCCATCCGTTCCTGTCGCGATGCAACTGCACAAGAACCCATCGACCCGGGCTTGCTTGATCGGGCGCGCCAAGTACAAGCACCTCCAGTGCCCAAGAAGGGTAGGAAGTTTGCAGGCGTCTCCAACCTCTCAGGGGGAAATCGTCCAATGCCCGGGGCGGGAGCACTTTCTCCGCCCCAAACCAGCGCGAGACGATCTCATCCCAGCTCACTCCAACTTCGTGGAGGGTGGAGCGCTCAACCTCCCATGGTCCGAGCTGAACCATCAGCAACTCTGAATTCTTGTTCCCCATGGCACTCATTCTGCCCCAGCTAACCTGGCTGCAGCTTGTCCATGTTAGGAACCCTCCACGGGAGAAGCGACCCACACGGCGGCGCCTGCCGAATAAGCGAAGAAGTCCCCGTCCCAAGTGGGGCGAGGACTTCTTCGAGAACCGCAGCTAAGCCCTTAGAGTTGACCTCGTACATTTACGAGTCCAACTTTCGGGGACCAGTTCACTGGGAGCTGCAGGGCTTTCCTCGAAACCACTTCGCCTGATGGGGGCCAGGCGAAGAAGCTTGACTCCAAACAATAATAGAAAGCATGCTTATCATTCAAGCTGCGGCACAGACTCGATGATGAGGTGAATGATGGAGCGCAATGAAGAACAGCACGCTGTGGTGTCGGTAATTAACAACCTGGCCGGCAGATTTCCCGGCCGCGCCAGGACCGATATTGAGGACGCAGTCTGCGATGAGTATTCAGCCTTCAACTCGGGCGCGGAGCGGACACTGGTTCCCGTGCTGGTCGAGCGGGCCGCCACCAAGCGACTCCAAGGCAGCTACGTCTAGAAGCGCCGCGGATACGTTCCCCATGGTCCACACCCTGCGCTGCCGACTTACCGGCCGGCGAGGTCAATGATCCCCGGCAGGGACGACACTTATTCAGCCTGCTCAACAAGCACAAGTGCACACGTCACCGCAGCGGACCGAGCCTTCTAAGGCGCATGGGGGCTGCCGCTGGGGGAACCTGCGGGGATGACCACAGTCGCCGGCGGCGTCGTCCGCCGTGGCTAGGAGGATTCTTATGCGGAGATATGGTCCCAGGTCGCGTTATATGCGTGTGGCGACTTCTTTTTGGCTTGATAGAAGTCCCATCCCTGATCCCTGCTGGTGAAAATCTCTTCATGGACAGTATCGTCGCCCTCATCGTAGGACTTCCAGGTGACTCGATAATTACGGCTCGGATCTTCATATCCGCTGGTCGGCTCGTGTCTCATCTTTCATACTCCCTCTGGTGCTGGGTATCTGACGGCATTCTGTGATCACTATAGGGCGTCCGGTCGTATGCCGACTCAGCCTCGTTTCAAACCAGCACGCTCCTGCGGCCGACTGGATCGCTCATGCCGCAAACCTCCTTAGGGCAAGGGCCTACTTTCCCGTAAATTGACGCGGAAAAACCCTAGAATAAGCGGAAGAACCTCTATTCATTCAGTTGAATGATTGCTAGAATTGAGGTAGCAAGTCAGCCAGACGAACGAAACTTATTTGATACGAAACCAGGTGCTGAAAATGACTGCTTCACCTATCGCTTACACGGTTTACACCAAGCCCGATTGCCCGAACTGTGAGAAGACGAAGGACTACTTCGATTCCAAGGGCATCACCTATACGGCCGTGGACATCACCGAAGTGCCGGCAGCGCTGGAGTACATCACCGCCGAACTCGGCTACTCCCAGGCACCCGTCGTCGTGAACAACACTGACGACGAGGACCACTGGTCCGGCCTGCGCCGCGACAAGCTTGTCCAGGCAGCCATGAGTCACAAGGCAGCGTGAGGACCGTGGCCACCCTGCCTCCGGTCGTCGGGTACAGACTGAGCCCGCGGATCCCGTTGGAGGTGGACCTGTTCCGGCAGGTCAACCCCAGCGGCAGGATTCCCACCGAGGTTGTGGACCCGTACGTTGTGGAGCCCGCCATTGTGGAACCCCTCGATGTGGATCTGTACGACGACTACGCCAACCCAGGTAACGGTGGGGATGACCGGTACTTTCAGGCGATCAACCGCGCCCCGCTGGGGGAGGGTGGGCTCTGGGATGCGCACACCGCGGACCAGTACCAGCCCAACAACCTCACCCACGACGAACCAGGTGGGACCGAACCCACAGCAGCCACCGAGAACATCACCAGCGCACGAGGAAAAGGAACCATCATGGCCGGCGAAACCACCATTACTGTCATTGGAAACCTGACATCGGACCCGGAGCTGCGCTTCACTCCGAGTGGGTCAGCCGTTGCGAACTTCACCATCGCTTCGACGCCCAGGACGTTCGACCGTCAGTCCAACGAGTGGAAGGACGGGGAGACGCTTTTCCTGCGGGCCAGTGTGTGGCGGGAAGCGGCGGAGAACGTGGCCGAGTCCCTGACCAAGGGCATGCGCGTTATCGTGACCGGCCGTCTCAAGTCCCGTTCCTACGAAACCAAGGAAGGCGAAAAGCGCACCGTGATCGAGCTCGAAGTGGACGAGATCGGGCCGTCCCTGCGGTACGCGAACGCCAAGGTCAACCGCACCCAGCGCGGCACCCAGGGCGGGCAGGGGAATGGGTTCCAGGGCAGTGCCAATAGTCAGCCCCAGTCCGGTCCGCAGGACGATCCCTGGGCGGTGCCGGCGACCAGCAACGCCGCCGGCGGGTGGGGCAACGGACCGGACTCCGAACCTCCGTTCTAAGCAGTACAACTGTCGGGGTCAGCAGATACGCTGGCCCCGACAGGCAGCGCCTTCTAATCCAGACCACGAGTAAAAAGGAACACCCTATGTCGCATGCAGATGACCTCCGCGCCTGGGCGCGAGGCATGTACCCCACCGAGGCAGCAACGGAGCTGCTGCTGAGGGCGTTTGGGGGGAAGTTGGCTGCGCCCGGTAATCCGTGGGTACACACGAGCACCGAACCGGAGGGGCCCAATCAGGTGAGGGCATGGATCGACTTCGCCGCCATCCCCGAAGAGGTCGGGCCGCTGTCCGGCGGGGAACGTCGTTTCCTCATGCTCGCTGCCTCCCTCGCTGAGGACGTCCCGGTGGTTTTGGGTGACCTCGTATCGGGATTGGACCGTGAGAACCTGGATCTGGTGCTGGCCGCTATCGCTCATGCCGGCGGCAGCCACCAGCACTCTGATATCCGCTTCAACGACGACGGCTCCATGTCCCTCGGGAAGGGCTACCTGGACAGCTTGCACCCGTGGCCGCGGACCCTGCGTGCCATCTAGCCAGGGCCGTTGTTGATGGTAAAGCCGAAGCGGATTCCGGCGTTCACGCCGTACTACACGGAGGACCAGGCGGGGCAGGTCCGGGCTGCGTTCAAGGCAGCCGGCCTGCAGGAGGGTGACGCCAGCGTTTCGGACCTCATTGTCAGGGCGACCATGCGTGAAGTGAAGCGCCTGCAGCGCAAGTACAACGCAGGCAAGCCCTGGCCACCGGTGCAGCCCGGCGAGCTGCGGCG